>DASQHW010000050.1:0-4395 GCA_035631895.1 Acidimicrobiia bacterium
GGCGATCCAGTATCGGTGCCCGGGCGCGGCCGGTGCGCTCTCGGCGAGCAGCATGCCCTGGACGAGGTTGCCCGTATAGACCATGGACCGGCGTTGCGTGCCGGGCGCGAGCAGCGGAAACGTGCCACGGCGCACCGATGCGAAGAACGTCGTCTGGCGTTCCGGCTGGAACGGACCATAGAACCAGGGCGGCCGGACGATCACCGTCGCGAGATCACCGCGTTCGCAGCTCCGTCGCACGAGCTGTTCCGCTTCCATCTTCGACTGGCCGTAGCCCATGTACGGCGCATACGGCGAGTCCTCGTCGAAGACGTCGGCGGCCGAGGCGTTCGCACCGAACGGTGAATTCGACGAGACGTGGATGAACCGCGGCGCTCCGACGCGCCGGGCCCGGTCGAGCACGAGCTGCGTGCCGCCCACGTTCACATCGAACAACTCACGTACGAAGCGCGCCGGATGGATCACCGCGGCAGCGTGAAATACGGACGCGCGGCCCACACCGTCGAACAATGCGTCGATGACAGACGGATCGCGGACATCGCCGACCAAGGTCTCGATCCGAGGTGACACGACGTCGAGCATCGCGGCGTCGTCGGCGCAGTGAACCAGACACCGTATGCGTCGGCGTCTCGCATCAGCGGCGAGCGCGCGAACGAGGTTCTGGCCGAGCCAGCCCGCCGCGCCGGTGACGACCGCAGTCGACGCGACCGTGGCATCACCGTTGTTCATGACCACAACTCCTCGCACGGTCGAACGGCCAGTGACGCTACCGCTTGCCTGCCGAGGCGTTCGGGACGCTCGTGGCCGCGCGTGCTGGCCTACTGTCTCGGCGTGCCCGACGCCCCGCCCGACGCTCCACCGGCCGCGCCCGCGTCCGAGCGGGCGGTGCTCCCGGCCGCAACACACCGCTCGCGGCGCTGGCCACGGGATGCGATCGCGCTCGGGATCGTCGCGCTCGTCTTCGCGATCCCGCTTCGCGGTCTGCTGCGAGCACCGGGCCCGCCGATGGAAGAAGGCTTCATGCTGGTCTTCCCGGAACGGGTGCTGAGGGGCGACATACCGAACCGCGACTTCCTTCATCTCTATGGCCCGGGGAGCCTGTGGGCGCTCGCCGGGGCGTTCAAGGTCTTCGGCGTCTCACTGCTCACCGAGCGTGTGTTCGCGCTCTTCCAGCAGCTTGCGATCGTCGCCGGGGTGTACCTGCTCGCGCGCCGCTGGAACCGCACGCTGGCGACGGGCGGCGCGGTCGTCGCGGCGCTGATCATCATCCCCTTCGGTCTCACCGCGCTGGCCTGGGTCGGTGCGGCCGGGCTCGGTTTGCTCGGGCTTGCAGCGGGCCTCGAGGCCCGGTACCGAGCCGAGGAGCGAGTGGCATGCCGGTTCGCGGTGACGTCGGGTCTCCTGCTCGGCGTGGCCGTGCTGTTCCGGCTCGACCTCGTCGTCGCGGTCGGGCTCTCGATGATCGCACTCTGCCGGGGCCTCGAGCGGCGCAGGCGCACGCGAGTCCTCGTCGGATTCGGCGTCGGTGTCGCGCCGTACCTGATCCTCGTCGCGACCGCAGGTCTCGGCAACGTGGTGCGCGGGATGGTGATCGATCCGGTGTTCAATCTCCGGGGAGGCCGCGGCCTGCCGGTGCCCCCGTCGTGGTCGCACTACGACGGGTTCTTGCAGAAGGCCGGTTCGCTGCAGCAGCTGTGGTGGCCGATCCCGAATGCAACGGGACCACAGCAGCTGTTCATCTGGTTCTTCCTGCTGGTCGCGGTCGTCGTGTTCCTGCTCGTGCAGGCGTGGCGGCTCATGCGCGTGGATCCCACGTCGGTCCGGGCGCGCACATTGTGCGTCGTCGCGCTCTACAGCGCCGGCATCCTCCCGCAGGCGCTCCAGCGCGTCGACTCCGCCCACTTCGCGTGGGTCGGTTGCGTGCCGTTCGGCTTCCTGCCTGTCGCGCTCTTCGAGTTCGGGCGACGACGGCTCCCGCGTGTGCGTGAGACGCGGCTCGTCGCCGGCGCGAGTGCCGCTGCACTTGCACTCATCGTGTTCGTGATCCCGGCCTACACCATCACCCGCTACACCGACTACGCATTGCAGACGTTCGGCGCGCACCGGCACTCGTACCGGATCGAGCACGACGGACGGATCTTCTACTACGGGAAGATGGACCGCGCGCAGGCTGCCAACCTCGTCATCGCCGAAGCAGCGCGCATCTCGCGGCCCGGCCAGAAGCTCTTCGTCGGGCCGGTGGACCTCCGCAAGACCCCCTACAGCGACGCGTACCTGTATTACATGCTGCCGGACCTGAAGCCCGGGACGTACTACATCGAGATGGACCCCGGCGTCGCCAACAGCGAGGACTCCGGCCTCGACCAGGACCTGGCCGGTTCAGACATCGCCATCCTGGACCGGATCTGGGCGAACTGGGAGGAGCCCAACGACTCGCGAAAGACCGGCTCGGACAAGGCGGCGAAGGTGCTCGCCGGGCGTTTCTGCCGCGTCGGCACCTACCTCGACCTGTACGACCAGTACCGAAGGTGCCGCTGAAAGCCCTGAGCCTGTAGCGTCTTCGTCTCATGCGGGCGCTTATCGTGACTCCTACGTACCAGGAAGCCGAGAACATCGGCGAGTTCCTCCGGCGTGTGCGGGACACCGCGCCTGACGCCGACATCCTGGTCGTCGACGACAACAGTCCTGACGGCACTGCGGATCTCGCCGATCAGGTCGGTGCCGAGCTCGGCCGGATCGACGTGCTGCGACGGCCGAAGAAGATCGGGCTCGGCGACGCATACCGAGCCGGGTTCTCGGTCGGAATCGAGCGTGGGTACGACGTCTTGGTCCAGATGGATGCCGACCTTTCGCACGACCCCGTCGCGCTCCCCGCGCTCTTCCGGGAGATCTCCAACGGGGCCGACGCGGTCATCGGCTCCCGCTACGTGCCGGGAGGATCGATCCCGCACTGGCCGTGGCTGAGGCGCGCGCTCTCGAAGTGGGGTAACCGGTACACCTCGTTCGTGCTCGGCATCCCGATCCGCGACGCGACCTCGGGATACCGCGCGTACCGGGCCGACATGCTGAAGGCCGTCGACTACGGCAGCACGCGGGCAAAGGGCTACGGCTTCCAGATGGAGCTCGCGTACAGAGTGCGGCAACAAGGCGGCCGGATCGTCGAAGTGCCGATCACGTTCACCGACCGCGTCCGCGGCCAGTCGAAGCTCACGTTGAGCGTCGCAATCGAGGAGCTGGCGCTCGTCACATGGTGGGGCGTGCGCGACCGAGTGCTGAAACGCCGCCGCTAATTCGCGGCTTCGTCGACGCGTTCCTCGTGGTACTCCGCCTCGACGTTCACTGACCAGATGTCGTGGTGTGCGCCGAAGATGTTCTCCACGGACAGCATCGCCGTGTACATCGAGTGGTCCTGGTTGTTGTACCGGTGCATGCCGTTGCGGCCGACGGGATAGACGTTCGGCGTGTGCTCCCCGAGCCACGTCGCGAGTGTCGCCACATTGGCCTTGTAATGCGCGTCGTAGAACGGATAGGCCTTGGGCATCCGCACGACATAGCCCGACTCGACGTGCGACGCCGCGACCAGGCCGATCTGCTCGAGCTCACGCTTGCCGTTCTCGATGAGGTCGGCGTCCGCCATCGTCCACCATTCGTCGCCCTCGTTGACGAACAGCTCGAGACCGAGGCAGGTGCGGCCGTCCTTCACGAGATACGGAGACCACCGGCCGAAGTTCTGGATCCGGCCGACCTTGACACTGGCGTCGTTGATGTAGATCCAGTTGTCGGGAAACCCATCGGCTTCGGGCACGACGAGCGCGACGGTGATGAAGTCCCGGTAGCGCAGCGAGTCGGCAGCCTCGACCACGGCGTCCGGCGCGGGCGGGTCCATCGAGCGCAGCAGCTCGCTGATCGGCATCGACGAGATGAGGTGCGTGCACTCGTAACGCGTGGGCACGCCGTCTGTCAGTGCCGTCACGGCGACAGCCCGACCGTCGGCGTGCTCGATCTTCGTCACGCGCGAGTCGAACACCACCTTCGTGCCCTTGGCCGTGATGAGCTCGGTGCACCGCTCCCACATCATGCCGGGGCCGTACTTCGGGTAGTTGAACTCTTCGATCAGGCTCGTGACCTGCTTCGACTTTCCTTGCCGTTCCTTCAGCCTCCTGGGCTTGATCGCCTCCCATCCCGCGCGGAACAGCGAAAGGTTCTTGATGCGCTGTGCGCCCCAGTCGGCCTGGATCTCGGTGCAGGGCACGCCCCATACCTTCTCGCTCTGGGTCTTGAAGAAGTGCCGGTACAGGCGCCATCCGAACCGCGAGGCGACAAAGCCCTCGAGCGTCTCGGTGTCCTTCGGTGGGTGGATGCGGACCCACAGATACGACAGCACGCAGCGCACGG
>DASQHW010000051.1:0-6921 GCA_035631895.1 Acidimicrobiia bacterium
CGAGAAGGTCGACGAGATAAGAGTCGCCCGTACCGGATGGGGCGGACCGGCCTGCGTCGACACCGTTCGCCACGAGCGACGCGTGCTGGTGCACACCTGGCACGACGGCTCTTGGCGCGAGGAACACCCTCATGGCGACAACCTCGTGTGGTTCCCCGAACCGATCGGTGGTCGCGACTGTCGCACGGTGACCGGTAGCACCGCGCTGCTCGTGGACGCGTTCGGTGCAGTTCCACGTCTCAGCCTCCAGGTCGGCGAGCCGCCGAAGCGCGCGCGGTTCCGCCGTCGATTCGGTGACGAGGGCGAGTGGGGCGCCGCACGCGTCGACGTGTGGGGACGCCGCGACGGAACACTCGATTGCGTCGTCTACGGCGTCGTCGAGCGCACGGCGGTCGCGGCAGGCACCGTGCTCGCCGTCACGGCCGCACGGCTCGGAGGCGCGCTCGAGCCGCGCCTGAACCAGCCGGGCGTCCACGGTCTCGCATCGTTGGTCACACCGGTGCCGTTCCTCGCCGAGCTCGCCCAACGCGGCGTGCGAGCCGCGTCCTTCGAGGGCGTCGCGGTCGCCTGACCGGACGTATCGAGCCGACGGCGTCGGCGAACGAGCGAGCCGATGAAATCTCGGTCACGCGCGCGGCAACTCGACGCGGAAGACCGGGGGACGCGCTCGCGTGAGCGCGATCGTGCCGCCCTCGGTCGTGATCAGCGTGCGCGCCAGCGCGAGGCCGATGCCGTGCCCGTCCGGGCGCAGGTGCGACTCGAACAACGTGCCGACCGCGTCGGCTTCAATGCCCGGACCCTCGTCCTCAACTTCGATACGTGCCCGGCGGTCGTCCGCACTCACGCGCACTTTGATCTGGCCGCGCCCATGGCGTGCGGCATTCGACAGCAAGATGTCGACGACCTGCCCGATCGCGCCGACCGCGGCCACCGCGGGAACGTGCTCGGACACGTCCATGACGATCTGACGGCCCTGGCGTGCGAGGATCGGCCTCACGTCGTCGGTGTGCTGGCGTACGAGATCCGCGAGGTCGAACAGGGTGACGATCCCCGGTCGCCCGGTACGGGCAAGCGCGAGCAGGTCGTCGATCGTCGCGTTGAGTCGCGTGCTCTGTTCGAGCGCGGCTTCGGCTTCTTCTCTCACCTGGGGATCGGAGCTGTTGAGCAGCTCCTCGATCCGCAACTGGAGCCCGGTGAGTGCGGAGCGCAGCTGATGGCTCGCATGGGCCGAGAAGCTGCGCTCGGCGAGCAGCAGGCGATCGATGCGGGCGGCGCTGCGATCGAGCGCGTCGGCGATGTCGTCGATCTCCGGCACTCCGCTCCTGGCCGTCGAGAGCGAGAAGTCCCCGGTCCCGAGGCGGTTCGCCGATCGAGCCAGTCGGGCGAGCGGTCGTGCGAGCTGCGCGCTCTGCACGAATGCCAGGACCAATGCGCCGGCGAACGCGACGATCGCGACGAGTCCAACCACCAGCAATGCGCGCGCGACGCGAGCGTCCACTTCGTCGACCGGCGCCTGCACGGAGACCTGCGTGCCCTGTGGACCGACGGCCGTGGCAACCAGCGTGGCACTCTCGGACGCCCGGGTGGCGAGCCTGCGGCCGCTCGGCCACTGCACCACGACGCGGTCATCGGTGGGCACGAGTCGTTGCAGCTCGACCGTGAGGACGTCGTTCGTGTGCTGGAGCGCGTCGCCCTTGCCGAGCTGTTGTGCGACGCGCGTCGCGTCCCGCTCGAGCTGCGACTGGGCTTCGTCGTGCACGACGCGGTCGAGCACGAAGGCAAGGGGGACGCCGAACAGCGCGACCGTCGCGACGACGATCGTGAGCGTCGACGTCAGCAGGCGCCGGCGCATTGGGGCGCCTCAGCCGGTTTCGAAGCGGAAACCGACACCGCGTACGGTGCTGATGAAGCGCGGTTGCGTCGGGTCGTCGCCGAGCTTCCTTCGCAATGACGAGATGTGCATGTCCAGCGTCCGCGTCGATCCGTAGTAGTGCTCGTCCCAGACCTCGTGCATGATCCGCTGGCGCGAGACCACACGTCCCGCGTCGGTCACGAGGAGTGCGAGAAGATCGAATTCCTTGGGCGTGAGGTCGAGCTCCTTGTCGTTCTGCCACGCTCGATGCGCCGACGGATCGACGCGTACCTCCTGCACGGTTGCCGGCCGGGGTGTCGCGAGACGGAGGCGCACGCGCAACCGGGCGAGCAGCTCCGCGAGGCGGAACGGTTTGGTGACGTAGTCGTCCGCGCCGGCGTCCAGGCCGGTGACGACGTCGGACTCCTCGGAACGGGCAGTGAGGATGACGATCGGCAACCAGTTGTCGCGGTCGCGCATCGATCGGCAGACTTCGAGCCCGTCGACGTCGGGTAATGTGAGGTCCAGGAGCACGAGATCGACATCGTCGCGCGACGCTGCGAGCGCATCGGTGCCGCTCGTGACGTGCTGCACTGCAAAACCCTCACGCTCGATCGCGCGCACGAGGGGCGTCGCGATCGCGGCATCGTCCTCCACGATCAGGATGGATGTCATGGGCGGAGCGTACGACGGATCGGTTGTCTGTCCCCGGCGCCCTCGGTTCCGCCTCGGCGGATCCCGATGGCGCCCGGACCGGGCGGGGAGCGGGATCCCTTGCCTGGACGCCGGGCCGGCCGACCGTGAAGAAGTGATGGAAGTGGTTGATGTGCTGTCTCTACGTCCGGACGGGCCTCCGGGTGGCGATTACGGTCCAAGGCGATGACGAACGACCCGTCAGAAGGAGATGTGGCGGCGGTCGAGCAGGTCCGACCGTCTGCGCTCGCTGCTCCGGCCCATCACGTTGCCGATCTGCTTGCGGTCGGCGTGCCGCGCGGCGGGCGTGTCCTCGTGTTCTCCGATCTGCGCATGGCGCCGGGCGGCAACGACCTGTCGCGTGAGGCGAGCCGCACGGTCGCCCGCGCGATCGAGGAGTGTCGCGGCCCGGCAGTCATCGTGTTCGCCGGCGACATGTTCGACCTGCGACGTGACGGCCGGCCCGATGTCGACGGGGCGATGGCCGCCCACCCCCGTCTCGCCGCCGCGCTGACCTCGTTCCTCAGTGCCCCGGAGCGCCGGGTCGTCTTCCTGCCCGGGACACGTGATGCCGCGCTCGCACACGACGTGCGCCTGGCCGAAGCCATGCACGCGAACGGATGGGAGACCGCGCTCGTCTGCATGCTGGAGATCGACACCGGTGAAGGGGTACGGCTCGTGCGGGTCGAGCCCGGCCATCGTCTCGACCCGTCTGCCGCATTCACCAATCCGCGCGACCCGCATGATCATCCGCTTGCCCAGCACCTCGAGCGCGAGGTTCTTCCGATGCTCGCGACGAGCGGTGATCCGTCGCGTGCCGCAAGCTGGCTGCAAGGCATCGAGGACGCCGATCCGGCCGACATGGGTTCGCTCGTCGCGTCACGATTCGCGTACCGGCGACTGTTCCGGCGCGCCGTCTGGCTCACGCTGCCCGTTCTGGCGTTGCTCACGCTGTTCTTCCCGGTCGTCGTGTGGTCCGCCCGCCGCCGGGTTTCACTGACACACGTGTTCCGTCTGCTGGCGGGCGGCTTCGCGATCGAGCTCGCACTCGTCGTCATCGCGCTCGCATTCGTCGTCGTGCAGCTACGCGACGCGCTGAGCTCGGTGTCGTGGTGGGCACGAGAGGCCCGCAGCAACGACGAAGCGCGCGGTGCAGCGGTTGCGCTCGTCGCCGCCGGGGATTCGGGTCTCGTGACCGCGCATACGCGGCGGGCCGAGCTCACCGATCTGGGCGGCGGCGCGTTCTACGCGAACTGCGGGACTGCGGGCCGGGTCGTCGAACGGCTCCGGACCCGTGCGGGCATGCCTCCGGTCTACGGCGCCCGGCTCCGGTGCTCGTGGGTCGAGCTCGAAGCCGGCGCCGACCTGCATGTCCGGTTGTGGCACGGGGCACGCGAGCTTCCCGAGCGCACGGTGCTCGAGCGGCTCGCCACGAGCCGGCACGAGCGGCCGGTGTGGCCGCCTGTCGAGGTTGCCAAGCATCCCGGCACGGTGACATGGCCCTGCTACGGCGACGCCACTGCCGTCCGCCGGCGCAACCGGCGGATCGCGGCGGCCGCGATCGCGGTTGCCGGCGTCTTCAACGTCGTCTCCGCGGTGACCTTGCCGCTTGCCTCTCGCTTGACCGCTCTCGGCCGCTTCACCCCGATCGAGGTTCCCGAAGCAGCAACCGCGATCGTCGCCGTCGCAGGCATCGGTCTCTTGCTGCTCGCGCGTGGCGTGCGACGCGGACAACGTCACGCGTGGATGCTGGCTGTCGCGCTGCTGCTCGTCAGCGTGGTTGGTCACGTCGTGAAAGGGCTCGACGTCGAGGAGGCCCTCGTCGCGCTCGCGGCGGTCACGTTCTTGTTCGCGCACCACGACGACTTCAACGCGCCCGGCAATCCGTCGACCGCCCGTCGTGCAGTGAGCGCATTGCTCGTCGGTGTCGGCCTCGCAATCGCGGGAGGCACGGTCGGCGTCGCGCTGCGTCATCCGCACTTGTCGCTCGTCGAGATCGTGCAGGCCGTCAGCGAACGGCTGGTCGGCATCCAACGCATCGACCTTCCGCCGCGGATCGATCATCTCATGACACCGGCAATGCTCAGTATCGGTATAGGGATCGCGATCGCGTTCGGGTGGTTGCTCTTCCGGCCTGCGGTGGCACCGCGCGTCACATCGTTCCGGCCAGTGTCCCGCGAGCGGGCGCGCTTCCTCGTCGAGCGCTACGGCGGCGACTCGCTGTCGTACTTCGCGCTCCGTGACGACAAGGAATGGTTCGGCTTCCGGGACACGCTGGTTTCGTACAGGGTGCACAACGGGATCGCGCTCGTCTCCCCCGATCCGATAGGACCGGTCGGCCAGCGCACCGAGGCCTGGGGCGCCTTCCGCGAGTTCGCCGACGAGCATGGCTGGCCGGTCGCGGTGATGGGTGCCGGCGGCGACTGGGTACCGGTGTACCGCGCCAGCGGTATGCACGCGCTCTACATCGGCGACGAGGCGGTCATCGACGTCCGCCGGTTCAGTCTCGAGGGGAAGCAGAACAAGAGCCTGCGGCAGTCCGCCGGGCGGGTCGCGAAGGCGGGCTACACCGTCGAGTTCTTCGACCCTTCGAAACTCGACACGCAACTCAGGGACGAACTGCGGGCGTTGATGAGCGAGAGCAGGCGCGGAGACGTCGAGCGGGGCTTCTCGATGACGCTCGGTCGCGCATTCGAGGCCGACGACCGGGGCTTGCTGCTCGCGGTCGCGTTCGACCAGAACCGGCGCCCGGCGGGGTTCTGCCAGTTCGTGCCGGCGCGCGCGATCGACGGCTGGTCACTGGACCTGATGCGCCGCTCGGAGGCGACCGACGTACCGAACGGGCTCACCGAGTTCATCGTCGTCGAGACGATCGCGCACCTGCGCAACGAGGGATTCGTGGGCCTCGCGCTGAACTTCGCCACGTTCCGAGCCGTGCTCGCGAGCGAAACCGGTGACCGGTTGATGCACCGCGCGCAGAAGTGGTTCCTCGAGCGCATGAGCGACTCCCTGCAGATCGAGTCGTTGTGGACCTTCAACGAGAAATTCCAGCCCGAGTGGCACCCGCGCTTCGCCTGTTACGACTCGCCCGAGCACCTGCTCGGAGCATCGATCGCAGTCGCGCGCGCGGAGTCGTTCTTCGAGCTGCCCCTGATCGGGCGGTTCTTCACGGCACGCGGCGACGACGAGCGCGAGCGGGTTGCGCGATCGGAGCCGGAGTCCCCGGCCCGGTCGAGCGTCTGACTGCGCGCGGCCGACGCGATCACTCCAGCTGCCGAACGTGCGGGCACATCGGAGACCAGCAGGATGCGCACGCGGAATGATGCGAGATGGGGGGTCACGAGAGCCAGCCAGCCGCAGGACGATCTACGAGCAGCAGCTACGATGATCAGCTCCCGGGGACGTAGCTCAGCTGGCTAGAGCACCTGCTTTGCAAGCAGGGGGTCGTGGGTTCGAGTCCCATCGTCTCCACCGTTGGCTTGGGCCACGGGTCTCGGCCGGATGTATCGAACGGCATCGCCGAGCAAAGGGTGACTTCCTCGAGGAAGCACCCTCAGCCACACGCGAGCACCAGGTGTGGGTGCCGGTTCAGGTTCTCGACGGGAAATGGGGCCGCCGACGGCCCGGCCGGCGTGTGGCGCGTGTCACACGGGCTCACTGCGGCTCATGTTGCGGTAGGGCCGCACCGAAGACCTCTCCTGCTGCAGCGAAGCAGCGTGGACGAAGCGTTGATCCTTCACCTGGAACTTGGTCGCCTCGGTGATGGGGAGCTAGTGGCGAACCCGGCGTCCTGTTCTTATCGAAAGCGCGTTGGCGCTGGGACAGGGAGCGGGTTTTGCGTAGGACAGTGAAGCGATCGGCGGTGCCCGGGGCCTCCCGGACCGGCCGCCCGAGCCCTCGGGTGTTCCTGCGAGGCGTCGAGTGGGCACGCCAGCAACTCGCGATCGTGGCCGGCGTCACGACCGTGGCGATGCTGGTCGCGGCGGCACCGGCGCACGCAGACGTGGCGGCTCCGTCCGGCCAGACGGCCTCGGTGGGCTCCATGACAGTGGTGGTCACCCCGGCGACGCGGCCGGACCCTTACAACGGCAGCACGGTCGGCGATCCCAGTGCGACTGCGCAGAATGCCGCCGCACGGACCTTCGTCACACAGGCGGTGCGCAGCCGGGTGGGCGTCGTGGGCCGGGTCGCCGATGACTTGCCGGCAGTGAGCGGCGTGGTCGCCACGGTGACGCCCGATCAGCTGGCGGTGCTGAACGATGTCCCCGACCCGACGAAGTTCGAGGTGCCGATCACCGCGGACGGGTTCTGCGTGTCGATGGTGGAGCCCGGCGCGCGCAGGCTCACCACTGAGCGGCCCGAGGTCACGAGGTCCG
>DASQHW010000052.1:0-7992 GCA_035631895.1 Acidimicrobiia bacterium
CATCTCGGCCAGGTCGTGGCCGGCCGAGAACGCGAGGCCGTTGCCTTCCACGACGACGACACGGGCCGCCGTGTCGGCTGCGACGTCGTCGAGGGTCTCGATGACCTCCTGCATCAGGGCGAGCGACAGTGCATTGCGGCGGTCCGGGCGGTCGAGGACGACCCGGGCTATCGGTCCGTCGCGATGCAGTTCGACGTTTGCACGGCCCACGCGACCGATCGTAGGCCGATCGTCGAGTGCGGCCGGCGCCCGGGATACGGCCGTCAACCGACGCTGCTGCTCAGACGAGATCGGCGTCCGTGACGACCTCGACGAGCGCCGGGCCCTCGTGCGCGAAGGCGGCGGCGAGGGCATCGTCGAGCTGATCCCGTGCGGTCACCCGCTGACCGTGAGCCCCGCACAACTGTGCGTACGCCGCGAACTCGGGATTGTGGAGCGAGGTCTGCCACACATCCCATTCGGCGGCGCGCTGTTCCTTGCTTATCTTGCCGAGCTGGCTGTTGTTGAGCAGCACATGGGTGATGTTCATCCCGTACTTCACCGCAGTCGTCATCTCGGCCAGGTACTGACCGAAGCCACCGTCGCCCGTCACTGCGACGATTGGGCGATCGGGTGCGGCGGCCCACGCGCCGATCGCCGCCGGGAACCCGAAGCCGATGGAGCCGAGGTACCCCGACATCAGCACGTGCTGGCCGGCCTTGCACTCGAAGTACCGCCCGAACGAGTACGTGTTGTTGCCGACGTCGACTGCGATCACCGCGTCGCCGGGGACGTGGCGCGTGAGCGCGTCGAACACCGGCGCCGACGCCACGCCGCGGCCCCGATCGTCGGTGAGCCGGCGCGACTTCTCCTCGAGCCAGATGGCTCTGCGAGCGGCAACGTCGGCGCGCTGGTCGATCGTCCGTACGTCGGCGGCATTCGCTTCGGCCAGGAGGCGCCGCGCCGTGACGCCGACGTCGCCGAGGAGCGGCACGGTCACCGCGTGGAAACGGCCCAACGCCTCGGGCTCGGCGTCGATCTGCACGATGGGCTTGTACGGCGCGATCCCGGTGTGGTTCGCGAACGAGGCGCCGAAGACGACCAGCAGGTCCGACTCGTTCATGTGCCAGCTGGCCACTGGCGTGCCGCTGCGCCCGAGCACCCCGCACGCCAGTGGATGGTCGTCGGGCACGATGCCCTTCGCCTTGAACGTCGTGAGGATCGGTGCGTGCAGGCGCTCGGCAAGATGTACGACGTCGTCGATGCCGGCACGAGCGCCGTGACCCACGACGACCACCGGACGCTTGGCGCCGGCGAGCAGCGCGAGCGCCTTCGCAACCGGACCGTCGGCGGGTGAGATCCGCGGGTCTCCAAGACGTCCAGTCGGTCCACCCGCGTGCGTGTCCGTGCCGGCCGGCAGCACCTGCACCTCGTCGGGGAGCACCAGATGTGCAACGCCTCGCTGATCGAGCGCGTGCTTGCACGCGAGGTTCATCAGCTCGACGTGTTCCGCGTCGCGTGTGACCGTTTGTGTCGAGACGGCAACATCGGAGAACGCGGCGCTCAAGTCGAGGTCCTGGAACGCGCCGCGCCCCCGGACCTTCGAAGCCACCTGCCCGCTGATCGCGAGGACCGGCGCGCGATCCACCTTGGCGTCGTACAGGCCGGTCAGGAGGTTCGTGGAGCCGGGCCCGGCGATCGCGAAGCACGCGCCCAGCCGGCCGGTGAGCTTCGCGTACGCGCTCGCCGCGAAGGCCGCCGCACCCTCGTGGCGAATCCCGATGAACGTGAGGTCGCCACGTTGCTCGGCTTCCCGCATCGCGTCGGCGAAGCCGAGGTTGGAATGCCCGACCATGCCGAACACGTGCGTCACGCCCCACGCGCACATCGTCTCCACCATCAGGTCCGAGATCGTGCGCACGCGAGCGCGTTCGGGAGGCAGGCCCACGTACACGCCGTCGTCGCGCACCTCGACCGGATAGTGCCTCGGCGCGTCGGTGAACCCCGGCGGCGGTGTGCCCGTGATGGGGTCGTAGTCGTAGCCGTGCCACGGGCAGCGCAGCCACGCGTGGTCGCGGGTCGACTCGATCGAGCCCTCGCCCAGTGGACCGCCTTGATGCGGGCACCGATTGTCGAGCGCACCCCACTTGCCGTGGAAGTGGGTCAGTGCGAGTGAGCTACGACCTGCCGTCACGGTCGCGACCCGGCCGTCTCCCAAGTCGTCGAGACCGGCAACGCGATGCCACACGATCTCCTCGGTCACCGGATGCCTCCGTAGTCGATGCCGGTGAGCGCGGCCATGTCGCGGTCGAAGGTCGTGAGGTCCGAGAGCGCGAAGTGTGAGAGATGGTCGTGACCGCACGCGCGCGCGAGGACCTGCATCAGCTCGACGGTCGCGCCGAGGAAGCGTTCCAGCCGGTGCGACGCCTCGTCGACCGGGAGACGCGCGCGCAGGTGCGGCTTCTGCGTCGCGATGCCTACCGGGCAATTGTTCGTGTGACACGCGCGCATGCCGAGACATCCGATCGCCTGGATCGCGCTGTTGGCGATCGCGACGGCGTCGGCACCGAGGGCGAGTGCCTTGGCGAAGTCCGCGGCGCCCCGCAGCCCGCCGGTGACGACCAGCGTGACGTCGCGTCGTTTGCGCGCGTCGAGATGGCGGCGGGCACGGGCGAGCGCGGGGATCGTGGGCACCGAGATGTTGTCGCGGAAGAGGATCGGCGCGGCACCGGTGCCACCGCCGCGGCCGTCGAGGATGATGTAGTCGACGCCGATCTCCAGCGCGGCATCGATGTCGGCCTCGATGCGCTGCGCGGACAACTTCACGCCGATCGGGATGCCGCCGCTGCGTTCACGCACTTCGTCGGCGAACCGCCGGAAGTCGTCGACTCCCTTCCAGTCGGGGAAGGTCGCGGGCGACACGGCGGGAGTGCCCTCCGGCAGTCCACGGACCTCCGCGATGCGTCCCTTGACCTTCGGCCCGGGCAGGTGTCCGCCGGTGCCCGTCTTCGCGCCCTGCCCGAGCTTGAAATGGAACGCCTGCACCTTCGTGAGCACGTCCCAGCTCCAGCCGAAGCGCGCGGACGCGAGCTCGTAGAAGTAGCGCGAGTTCTCGGCCTGCTCCTCGGGCAGCATCCCGCCTTCGCCCGAGCAGATGCCCGTGCCGGCGAGCTGCGCACCGCGCGCGAGCGCCGTCTTCGCCTCTTGCGACAACGCACCGAACGACATGTCGGAGACGAAGAGCGGGATGTCGAGCCACAAGGGCTTCGATGCGTTCGGTCCGATGCAGACGTCCGTCGCCACCGGCACGTCGTCGAGCAGCGGCAGACGAGCGAGCTGGGCGGTGACGAAGTTGATCGCGTCCCAGCTGGGCAGCTGCTGGCGCGGGACACCCATCGCCGCGACGAAGCCGTGGTGGCCGACCTTCGTGAGCCCGTGGGCGGCGAGCTCGTGGATCTGCATGACGTACGGCTCTTCGATGACGCCGTGGGGATCCGTGTAGAGGCCTTGATACACATCCGGGGAGTAGGGCTGCGGATGACGCAGCTTCCACCCGATGACCTCGTCGCGGTCGACGTACAGTCCGTCGCCGTCGATCACCGACGTGAACTTCTCGAGCACTTCGGCGTTGTTGTACGCGCTCACGCCGGATTCGATGCGGTAGTCCCAACCGTGCAGGCCGCAGATCAGGTCATCGTCCTGCACGGTGCCGTCCGCGAGGAGCGCACCGCGGTGCAGGCAGCGTCCGTACAGCACCGAGTGGTCGTCGCCTCGCCTGATGACGACGAGGTCGACGCCTTCGACGCTTGCCGCCGTCGGCACCCGGTCGGCGACTTCGGCCCATGTTGCGATGCGCACCGGGTTCATGGGCGAAGGTTACGCACCGCCGCCGTGCGGCGGTGTGGCCGCGCATGGTTGCATCTCTCGTCATGTCCCGACGCGTGGGCGCGTCGTCCGTCACGACACATCAGCTCGCGCCACCTTCCGCCTGACCGAGTGCCGTGTCGGAAGGCGTCAGCGGCGCACCGGGTAACGAAGGTGGAGCGCCCGGGTGCCTTGGACCACGATCGGGTCCTCGAGCATGACGTGACCGTCGACGAGCTCACCGAAGTAGCGGATGCCGGTACCGAACAGCACCGGCACCTGGCTGATGCAGATCTCGTCGACGAGGCCGAGGTTCAGCGCCTGCTGGATGATGTCGGCGCTGGCGATCGTGACGAACTTGTCGCCGGCGATCTCCTTCGCGGTCGCGATCCCCTCCTCGACGCTGCCGGTGAACGTCGTCCGCGGGAACCGCTCCGCCGCGCCTTCCGGCGGCGGCCGGTGCGTCACGACGACCACGGGGGCGCCGGCCGGGTGGTTGTCGCCCCAGCCGTCGGTGTGATCGAAAAGCCGGCGGCCGGCGACCAGCGCGCCGCAGCCCGACGTGAGGTCCCGCAGCATCGGTGCGCTTGCGGCGTCGACCGAGAAGCTCATGGCCGGCTGCGCGCTCGGCACGACGACGTCGCCGCCCCAGTACCAGTCGAAGAGCTCCGCCGGGTTGTCGTCCGGCTGGGCGACGAACCCGTCCAGCAACATGCACATGTGAGTCAGAACCTTGGCCATGTCCCCTAGACCCGGCCGGCGCCGCCGATTCATCGGTGGACGAGGGCATCTCCGGAAAAGAAGGCACGTAGGCGGACGCGGCGGCTGAGCCCGGGGAAGAGGGTGCTGAGCCCTCACTGGAGGAGTCATCAGGTCGGCGGTCGGACCGGCCGATGTCAACGTCGTGAGCAGAAGCGCCGGGAGGCTTCGCGCGCCGGAGCCGGACACCGCCGTATTCGACGACACCGACCCGTCCCCTTCGGGCATCCCTTCCCGCGATACCACCGCCGGGCAGGTCGGCCCGGGGGCCACCCGCGCGAGCCACGACGATGTCCGGGCCACGAAGCGCCGGTACGCCAGTGGCTGGCTCGGCCGCTACATCGGATTGCTCATCGCAGGCATCGCCGTCGGTGGAGCGCTCCTGCTGTGGTTCGCGGTGTCGGCACGCTCGCCTTCTGTGACTCAGTCCGCGAAGTCGACGGCGGTGTTCGGCGCATGGCACATCTTCTACGACACCCAGGCGCCCGCCGGCACCATCGTGATCGGTGCGATTGGTCTCGGTCTGATCTTCGCCGCCGGCGTGGCCATCACCGAACGGGTTGTCATGGACCGGTCGCGACGCTCGACGGATGCCGGGGTGAAGCTGCTCGCTCCCAAGCTCGTGATGGCCGAGACCCGTGGCGTGTTCGGCGGACCGGTCACGGTCACCGTTCTCATCCCGGCCCACAACGAGGCAGCCTCCATCGGAGCGACGCTCGACTCGCTCAGCGCCCAGGATCGTGCGCCGAACCGCGTCATCGTCGTCGCCGACGACTGCACCGATGCGACCGAAGCGGTCGCGCGAGCGCACGGCGCGGAGGTATTCGTCACCGTGGGCAACGCACACAAGAAAGCGGGGGCGCTCAACCAGGCGTTCCGCGGACTGCTCGACGGGCTCGGAGACAACGACGTCGTGATGTGCATGGACGCCGACACTGTGCTCGACGCCGGCTTCCTCGCCGCAGGCGTCCAGCGCTTTACCAGCGATCGCGCCCTGATGGCGATCGGCGGCCTCTTCTACGGCGAAGCAGGTCACGGCATACTCGGCCAGCTCCAACGAAACGAGTATGTGCGGTACTCACGGGAGATCCGGCGCAGGCGCGGGCGCGTGTTCGTGCTGACCGGCACCGCATCGATGTTTCGAGCCCGCGCGCTCCGAACCGTCGCTGCGAGCAGAGGAGGCCTGCTGCCAGGTGTCCACGGCGATGTGTACGACACGGCGGCGCTCACCGAGGACAACGAGCTGACACTGGCCATCAAGTCGCTCGGAGGCCTCATGGCCTCCCCCGATGCCTGCCGGGTGGTCACTGAGCTCATGCCGACATGGCGCAACCTTTGGACCCAACGGCTCCGCTGGCAGCGCGGAGCCCTGGAGAATCTCGGCGCCTACGGACCGGCCCCGACGGTGCTCCGCTATTGGGCCCAACAGATCGGCATCGGCTACTCGGTCATCGCACTCAGTTCGTTCTGGTTGCTCATCATGGTCACCGGCCTCGCCACGGACCGGTGGGTGTGGTTCCCGTTCTGGCTCGGCGTGGGAAGCCTGTTCGTTGTCGATCGGGTCGTCAGCGCGTGGAGCGGCGGATGGAAGGCACGTCTCCTCGCGGTGTTGCTGATACCCGAGCTCGTCTACGACATGTATCTCGACGTGGTCTACGTCAAGGGCATCTTCGACATCACCTTCGCCCGGAACGCCACATGGGGTCACGTGGAGAATGCGCCGCGACCCACCACTGAGACCAGCCGGGCCCAACAGCTCGAGACCGCCGAGGTGACCTCGTGACCGGCGCGCTGATCCTCGCCGGCATCGTCCTGCCGCAGAGCATCATGCACACCTCATGGTTCGCCGTGCTGAGCATGTTCGTGGCGATCAACACGGTCCTCTACCTGACGCTGGCGATCATCAAGCTCCTGCCGAAGGCCTACCTGAGCGACTGGGTCGACCGACGCAACCGGCGTTCCGAGAGCCGCAGCATCTACCCCGATGACGAGGGCGGAGCTCATCACCCCGAGAGGTGACGCAGACGCGCACTAGGAATGTGCGTTGATCGCGGTCGTGAACGCAGCCGCGATGACAGGCTGGCTTGCCGCGTCCGGGAGCCGGCCTTCACGTGGGGAACCGAGGTTGATACCGGCGCGCGACAGCGACACGAGCTCGGCACCGCCATCGCGGACGACCCGATGGATCGCGTCGTTGTATCGCGCGGTCGCCGCGCCGTACGCGGGCGGGAGGTCGCCGACGAGAATCCGGCCCGCACCCGCGGCCCGCAGCATGACGATGAGCCGCGACAGGTCACGCATGAACGCGGGAAGCGGCGTTCCGGCCGCAACGTCGTCCGCACCCAGCCAGACCTCGACGAGATCGGGCTTCAGGTCGCGTGAGAGCGGCACCTGCTCGGACAGTGCTTCCGCGACCGTCGCCTGGTCGCGCGCGTTGTTCACGAACACGGTCGAGCGTGGCAGTGCGTCGAAGACGCGATACGGCCACGCGTCGCGCAGCCGGTCTGCGATCCCGTCGCCGTCACTCGATCGGCCGCCGAGCAGGAGCACGGTCTTCGACGGGCCGTTCCCGGCGGCGTTGGCGGGCGGTCCGCTCGCACTGCGACCGGAGCTGCACGCGCATGCACACAGCGCAAGCATCGCGAGCGTCGCCGTCGCCGCGCGCACGCTCATTCGTCACCGATCGCCTGTCGGGCCGGCATCCGTGCAGCCCGGATCGCGGGGAACGTCCCCGCAGCGAGTGCGAGCAACGTCGCGCCGCCAACGACGATTCCGAGCAGCATGACCGGCACGCCGAGGTGTACCGACTGCAACCCTTGACTGGTGAGGTAGCCGTTCACGACGCCCGCGAGCAGACGCGCGATCAGCAGCCCGGTCGTGGCGCCGGCGAGGCCTCCGACGAAACCGAGCGTGCCTGCTTCGACGAGGAACACCCGTCGTACGTCGCGGTCCGCCGCACCCACCGCCTTCAGCACACCGATCTCGCGCCTCCGCTCGCGGATGGCGGCGAGCATGGCGTTGGAGATGCCCAGCGCGGCGATGGACAGCCCGATCACGCCGATGCCCGCCAGCACGAGCTCGACGACGTGCACGTAGCGCTGCACCTGTGTGATGAGTGTCTCGGGCGCACTCGTGGAGTATCCGACCTGGTTGATCTCGGCGCGCACCTCCGTGACGTGCTGGAGACCACGGGCGACCACGAACAGCGCCGAATACGGCGAGGGATTGGCGCCGATCGCGTCGATCGTGCCGCCCGAGAGCGACCAGGTCCGGGCAGCGCGGGCGGTGTCGAACGGCACGAGCAACAGGCCGTCGCCGAGTTCCTGGGACACCACGCCGACGATCTCCGCCCGGGTCCACCGCCCGAGGAAGCGGCGAGCGGCCGGGTCT
>DASQHW010000053.1:0-7817 GCA_035631895.1 Acidimicrobiia bacterium
TCGCCGACGATCGGCACGTCCGGGCGCCGCACCTTCCCCAGCTCGGCCGGATCGATGTCGACGTGGATGATCTTCGCGTCGGGCGCGAACGCGCCGACCTTGCCGGTGACGCGGTCGTCGAAGCGCGCACCCAGCGCGATGAGCAGGTCCGAGCGCTGCATCGACGTCACCGCGGTGTAGTTGCCGTGCATGCCGGGCATCCCGAGGCAGAGCGGGTGCTCGTCGGGCATGCCGCCGCGTCCCATCAACGTGGTGACGACAGGGATCCCCGTGACCTCGGCGAGCTCGCGCAACGCCTTCGACGCGCCGGCCTTCAAGACGCCCCCGCCGGCGTAGATGACCGGTCGCTGCGCCTCCTGTATGACCCGCGCCGCGTCCTTGATCTGCTTCGGATGACCTTTGACGTTCGGCTTGTAGCCGGGCAGGTCGACCTTGTCGGGCCAGTACCAGTCCATCGGTGCGTTGGCGACGTCCTTCGGGAGGTCGACGAGCACCGGTCCGGGACGGCCGGTGGTCGCGACGTGGAACGCCTCGCGCACGACGCGGGGGATGTCCTGCGCGTCGCTGATCAACCAGTTGTGCTTCGTGACCGGCATCGTGATGCCGACGGTGTCGGCTTCCTGGAACGCGTCCGAACCGATCACCGCGTACGGCACCTGACCGGTGATGACGACGACCGGGACCGAGTCCATGTACGCGTCACACAACGGCGTGACGATGTTGGTCGCGGCCGGTCCGCTCGTGACCATCGCGACGCCGGGACGACCGGTCGCGTGGGCGTACCCGCTCGCCATGTGGCCCGCGCCCTGCTCGTGGCGCACGAGGATGTGCCGGATCGAGCTGTCGATCAGCGGGTCGTAGACCGGCAGGATCGCCCCGCCGGGGAGGCCGAACATGACCTCGACCTGCTCCATCTCGAGGCTCTTGATCAGGGCCTGGGCTCCGGTCAGCTTCATGGTTTCCTCTTGGGACGTGTGCGGACGTGAAAAACCCCTCGCTGCGGGCGAGGGGCGGAGGTGCGCTCGGCGCGCGTCAGGGCGAGCCGGGCGCTACGTAACTACTACGAGCTCGATCGAGGGGGCGCTCGTGAACGTCATCGGGCGAAAGCGTACCACGGGAGATCAAGGGGGGCGCCAGGCCGGAGCACCTCAGTTCGATCGAGTGGCGTGTCGGACCATTGTCCAAGACGATCCGTGCTTCTCCACGCAGACGAAGCCGACCGACTCGTAAAGCCCGCGCGCCGGGTTCTCTTCGCGCACGCTGAGACTCAGAGCCGGGTATCCCTGATCGACACTGGCGTTGACGAGGTCGATGAGGAGCCGGCGACCGATCCCCTCGTGCCGACGGGACGCGATGACTGCGATCGCCAGTTCGGGGACATCCGCAGCGACGAAGCCGAAGCCGTGCGTCGCCTCGGTGAACGTCCGATACCAAGCCGCGCCCACAGGTCCGTCTTGTTCTGCGACCAGTCCATAGTCACCCTCCCTCGGCCATCCGGCGAGGTACCGCGCGTAGCGCGGATCGGCGAGCACCTGGTCAGAGGTCAGTGACGGCTTGTCGGGCCGCCAGACCGCGGACTCGCCAAGCATCGTCGCGAGAAAGATGAAGTCCTCCGGCCCGGCCGGGCGACACCGAACGTCTTCCACCTCGGTCAGTTCAGCAGTTCGGCGATCTCGGGGCGATCACCCGCTTGTCGATGCTCTTGCGCGTCGGCGGCGAGGAGCGTCGTCGATCGATTGAGCCACTGCGCGCCGGCCGAGAGTGCCTCAGCGTTGATGGACGGCGCACGAGTACGTCGTGCGGCCGGCGACCTTCCGCCGGTGCAGCGGGGCGCCGTCGCGCGGGCACGGCACGTCGACCTCGCGGGGCATGTCGCCGGTATGTGACCCGCCACGCCGGCCGAGCACACGGACCGTGTTGCGGATCGACGTGTGGAGCCGCCGGCGGTCCTCACGATCCAGTGCATCGGCGCGGCGCGCGGGATCGATGCCGGCCCGCCACAACGACTCGTCCACCAGCAGGTTGCCGAGGCCGGCTATGCGCTCCTGATCCATGAGCACCGCCTTGACCGGCGCGGTTCGCCGGTCGAGCGCGGCGTCGAGCTGCTTCAACGTCAGCGTGAGTGCATCGGGACCGAGGCGGGATTCGTCCGGATCGAGCTCGGCCGCGCCGAGCCGGCGAGGATCACGCAGCATGAAGTCGCCGCCGTCGGCGAAGTGCACGCCGAAGCGATGCCATTTCGGCGTTCTGAGGTTCGACGCGTAGACCAACGGGTCACCCGCCTCCTCGTCGTCGACGAGCACGCGCCCACTCATGCCGAGGTGCACGCCGAGCCGAACGTCGGGATCACGCGTGTCGAGCACGATCTGCTTGCCTCGCCGGCGCGCGGTCGTGAACGCGTTCCCGACCAAGGCGTGCCGCAGCGCATCCGGTGTCGTGCCCCGTTTGAGGAACCACAGGTCGGGCGCGTACACCTCCGCGATCTCACGTTCGAGGGCTCGCGCCTGCAGCACCTTCCGCGCCACCTCTACTTCGAGGATCTCAGGCATGCGCGTTCATCACACGTTCGTGATCGCGCCCTTCTCTGCGCCCTGCGCGAGCTTGGCGTACTTGGCGAGCACGCCGCTGGCGTAGCGCGGTTCGGGGATCTTCCAGCCCGCCTTGCGCTCGGCCAGCTCGGCGTCGTCGACGAGCAGGTCGATCGTGTGCGCGGCCGCGTCGATCACGATGCGGTCGCCGTCGCTGACGAACGCGATCGGGCCGCCGTCGACGGCTTCGGGCGCCACGTGCCCGACGCAGAACCCGTGCGTGCCGCCGCTGAAACGGCCGTCGGTGACGAGCGCGGCATCGGCGCCGCGGCCGGCGCCCTTCATCGCACCCGTGACCGCGAGCATCTCGCGCATGCCGGGTCCGCCCTTCGGCCCTTCGTAGCGGATCACGACGACATCGCCGGGCCTGATCTTGCCGGCGAGAATGCCGGCCATTGCCGCGTCTTCCCCGTCGAACACGCGTGCCGTGCCCTCGAAACGCATTGCATCGATGCCCGCGACCTTGACCACGGCGCCCTTGGGGGCCAGCGAACCCTGGATGACGGCGATGCCACCCACGGCGTGGATCGGCGACGACAACGGGTGGACGACGTCGCCGTCCGGACCGGGCGGGTCGAGCGCTTCGAGGTTCTCGGCGATCGTCTTGCCGGTCACCGTGAGACAGTCGCCGTGGAGCAACCCCTCGTCGAGCAGCATCTTCAACACGACCTGCACGCCGCCGATGCGGTCGAGGTCGCTCATGTGGTACTTGCCGTGCGGCTTCATGTCGGCGACGTGCGGGACGCGGGCGCCGATTCGATTGAAGTCGTCGAGCTCGAGCTCGACGCGCGCTTCGTGCGCGATCGCGAGCAGGTGCAGCACCGCGTTCGTGGAGCCGCCGAGCGCCATCGTGATCGCGATCGCGTTCTCGAATGCCTCCTTCGTCATGATCTGACGCGGCCGCAGGTCCATCTCGATCAAGTGCATGACCGCGCGCCCGGTCTCGTACGCGAAGTCGTCTCGGCGACGGTCGACGGCGGGCGGTGCCGCCGAACCGGGGAGCGCCATGCCGATCGCCTCGCTGATCGAGGCCATCGTGTTCGCGGTGAACATTCCTGCGCAGGATCCCTCGGTCGGGCACGCGCGGCGCTCGATCTCGCCGAGCTCGTTCTCGCTCAGCGTGCCGGCAGCGCACGCGCCGACGGCCTCGAAGACGCTGACGACGTCGAGCGCCTGGTCCTTGTAGCGACCGGGCAGGATCGAGCCGCCGTACAGGAACACCGAGGGCAGGTTCAAGCGGGCGGCGGCCATCAGCATGCCGGGCAGGCTCTTGTCGCAGCCGGCGAACGTCACCATCGCGTCGAGCCGCTCGGCGTGCATCACACACTCCACCGAGTCGGCGATGATCTCGCGCGACACCAGGGACGCCCGCATGCCCTCGTGACCCATCGAGATGCCGTCGCTGACCGCGATCGTCACGAACTCGATCGGAAAGCCACCTGCGTCACGTATGCCGACCTTTGCCCGCTTCGCCAGCCGGTCGAGCGGCATGTTGCACGGCGTCACCTCGTTCCAGCTCGACGCCACGCCGACCTGCGCCTTGTCCCAGTCGCTGTCGGTCATCCCCACGGCCCGCAACATCGCGCGCGCCGGCGCGCGCTCCATGCCGTCGGTGACCTCGTGGCTGCGCGGCTTCATGTCGGTCATGAACGAGCAGCGTACAGTTCGCCGCGACGGTCGCTTTCCCCGGCGTGCGGACGTAGCGAAGCCAGGGATGGCGCAGCGAGGGAGCCATGTGAGCGTGCGGGTGTCAGGCGTCGACGAGCTCGTTCCCGGCGCTCCAGGAGTGCTCGATCGCGTCGAGGCGTGCGGCGGCGCTGCGCCGCAGACGCGCGGCGACTCCCGCCGTGAGCGCATGGACGAGTGCCATCGTGGCGGTGTGGCTGTCGAACGGCCCGACACCAGTTGCCGCGACCACGAAGACGTACCGTGCATCGGTCGCGATCGGCGAGAGTGAGCGGTCGGTCAGTGCGACGACCTCGGCACCGGCGCCACGCGCCCGGGCGAGCACATCGAGGAGCCAGCGTTCATAGCGCCGGTGCTCGATCACGATCACGACGTCACCCGGCTCGAGCTCTGCGATCTGGCGGGCGACCCGCGCGGGCGATCCTCCCAGCACGACGACGCCTGCGCGGACCAGGTCGAGCTGCGTGCCCAACGCGATGCCGGCGCCGCGGGCGATCTCACCGGCGAGCACGAACACTCGCCGTCCACGATCGGCCAGCAACGACACCGCGCCCCGGAACGCGTCACCGTCGACCGCCTCGAGGGTGGCGCGCACGTTGTCGAGGTCCGTGGCAAGCACCTGCGCCACGATGTCGCTCGGCGGCCGTTCACGGATACGCGCGGTCGCGGGGCGGAGCGCATCCACGATCTCGGTCTGCGCGACGGCTTGCAGGTCTGCGAAGCCCTGCAGCCCCAGCTTGGTCGCGAAGCGCACGACCGTGGGACCGCTCGTGCGCGAACGCGTCGCCAGCTCGGCAACGGTGCCGAACGCGACACCCTGCGGGTCGGCGACGACCACGTCCGCGACCCGGCGTTCCGCCGGGGTCAGGCGGGAAACGGCATCGGCCACGAGCTCGGCGATCGTCATTGGAATGGATGTTACACTCCATGTAGAAGCTGTAACGGACGATCCAGCGGCAAGAGAGGGATGTCATGGCCACCGACGTCGTCTCCGTCAATCCGGCGCGGCCCGCCGAGATCGTCGCGACGTTCCCGGCGGCGAGCGCAGCCGACGTCGACGCGGCGGTCGTGCGTGCCGCCGCCGCGCAGCCTGCGTGGTCGGAAATGCCGATCCCGGCGCGCGCCGAGCGCATCGCGCGCGTCGGCGAGTTGCTCGCCGCGCGCAAGGGCGAGCTCGCGACGCTCGTCAGCCGCGAAGCCGGCAAGGTGCTCGTCGAGGCCGCGGGCGACGTGCAGGAAGCAATCGACATGGCGGCGTTCGTGGCGGGGCAAGGTCGCGCCGCGTGGGGCGAGACGGTCCCGTGCGAGATGCCGGACAAGATCGCGTTCACGACGCGCCATCCCGTCGGCGTTGTCGGAATGATCACACCGTGGAACTTCCCCGTGGCGATCCCTTCCTGGAAGGTGCTCCCCGCGCTCCTCGCCGGCAACGGCATCGTGATCAAGCCGTCCGAGCACGCACCCGCGTGTTGTGAGGCGTTCGTCGCCACGTGCCGTGACGCCGGAGTACCCGAGCAGCTCGTGCAAGTGGTGCACGGCGGCGGCGATGCCGGCGCCGCGTTGAGCGTGCATCCGCGGGTGCGCGCGGTCTCGTTCACCGGGTCGGTGCCGACCGGCCGCGCCGTCGCAGCCGCGGCAATGCAGCACGGTCCGAAGCTCGTCTCGCTGGAGCTCGGGGGGAAGAACGCGATCGTCGTGATGGCGGACGCCGATCTGGACCTCGTCGTCGAGGGCGCGCTCTTCGGCGCATTCGGCACGTCGGGCCAGCGGTGCACGTCGACCTCACGCTTGATCGCACACTGTGACGTCCGCGAGGAGGTCGTCGCACGGATCGCGGCTCGCGCCGAGAAGCTCGTGCTCGGCGATCCGACGTTGCCCTCGACCGACATCGGGCCGGTCATCGACGCGCATGCCCGGGGTCGCATCGACGCAATGGTCCGCGCTGCGGTCGCAGAGGGTGCAACCGTGGTGACCGGCGGCGCTCCGCTCGATGCCGAAGGTTGCGACGGGGGCGCGTTCTACGCGCCGACGATCCTCACGGGCGTCGAACGTGCACACCGGATCGCACGCGAAGAGGTCTTCGGGCCCGTGCTCTCGGTCATCGAGGTCGATGGCTTCGACGAGGCGATCGACGTCGTGAACGATTCCGAGTACGGGCTGTCGGCCGCGATCTATACGCGCGACGTGAACCTCGCGATGCGCGCGGCCCAGCGCATCGACACCGGCATCGTCTATGTGAACGCGCCGACGATCGGCGCCGAGATCCAGTTGCCGTTCGGCGGCACGAAGCACACCGGCAACGGCTACCGCGAGGCCGGTCGGCGGGGCATCGAGCAGTTCAGCGAGACGAAGACCGTGTACGTCGACTTCTCCGGGCGGCTGCAACGCGCCCAGATCGACAATCGCCCACCGGTCGAGGGCGGATCATGAACGGTGCCGACGTGATCGCGCGCGCGATGCACGACACGGTCGTGGACGTCGCATTCGGGCTTCCCGGCGCACACAACCTGGCGCTGTGGCCGGCGTGCGAGCGCGCCGATGTCCGGATCGTCGGCATGCGCCACGAACAAGGATGCGCGTACGCGGCCGACGGATTCGCGAGAGTCACGGGAAAGGTCGGTGCGGCGCTCGTCACCACCGGTCCGGGCGCGGCGAACACCGTCGCCGCCGTCGGCGAGGCGTGGGCGTCGCGATCGCCGGTCGTCGTGATCGCAACCGACATCCCCTCGGGGCTCCGTCGCGCCGGCGAGTACCGGGGCGTGTTGCACGAATGCACCGACCAGGCCGGATTGTTCGCGCCGATCACCAAGGCTCGCTACGTCCTCGGACATGCCGCAGCGGCGTACGAAGCCTTCGGAGAGGCGAACCGCGCACCGTCACGGCCCGTCTATGTCGGCGTGCCGTCCGATGTGCTGACGAGTCCGGCGGAACCGGGAGTCCCGGACCTCGTTGCGACGCGAATGAGCGCCGTGGACCTGCAGCCGCTGATCGACGCGCTGCGGCACGCGCAGCGGCCGGTGCTGTGGGTCGGTGGCGGCGCACGCGACGCAGGCGACGCCATCGACGCGCTGGCTCGTCGTGCCGGCGCGCCGGTCGTCACGACCTACCAGGCGCGTGGCCTGCTCGCACCGGACCACCCGCTGCTCGTCCCCGCACCGCCGCACGAGCCCGAGGTCACCGACCTCATCGCGCGTGCCGATCTCGCCGTCGTGATCGGATCCGACCTCGACCAGATGAACACGATGCAGTGGCGCCTGCCGTTGCCGACGCGCCGCATCGCCGTCAACATCGATGCCCGGGACGCGGTGAAGAACTACGCGATGGATGCAGTCGTCACCGCCGATGCGGGCATCGCCGGCAGGGTCGTCGACGCGCTCTCAGCGCGCGAACCGTGGGCCGGCGAGATGCCCGCGCTGGGCGCAGCGGTACGTGCGCGTCTGAGTGCCGATCCTCGAACGAATGACGCGGTCGCATTCCTCGAGCACACCGAGAACGCGCTCCCTGCAGACGCGGTCGTCTTCGCCGACATGTGCGTGCCCGGCT
>DASQHW010000054.1:0-3728 GCA_035631895.1 Acidimicrobiia bacterium
CGGTGCGCCACGGCCATCTGCACGATCATGTTCGTCGACATGAGCGCGAGCTGTGTCGCCGCGACCCACACGATGCCGTGCCCGGCAACGAGGAGCAATGCCAGGACCGCGATGGGAAAGCGTGCAGCGCCCATCACCATCAAGATGGCCGGCCGTCCCACAGCCTTGTACACGTCACCACACACGAAGGTGATGGAGAACACGACGGCGTACATCGCGATGAACGGCATGACGCGGCCGGTCGGTGCCCAGCGTTCGCCATAGAACGTCGCGACGAAATCCCGGGACGTCAGCGCAATCCCTACGCCGACCGGGACCGTCAGCAGCGCGAGCACCCGCAGGCTCTTCGCGAGGCCGACTTCCATCGCCTCCGGGTCGCGGCGCAGCCGCGTGAGCACCGGGAACATCGTGGCGCTCACTGCGTAGCAGATGCCCAGGACCGCAAGCTCGGGCAAACGGAACCCCACCGCGTAGAACCCGAGTTGTTGGGAACCGAGGCGACGCCCGACGATCAGGTAGTCGACGTCCGCGAGCAACGCTGCGACCACGCCGACGCCCATGATGTGCGAGCCGTAGCCGAGCACGCGTCGAACGACCGCCCCGTCCCAGACGAACGACGGGCGCCACCTGAGACTGAGCCACACCGCGACGCTGCCCGTGAGCTCGCCTGCGAGCTGTCCCGCAACGAGGCTCCACACTCCCCAGCCCGCGAACGCGGCGGTGATCGCCACGACGGCCTTGAGTGCGGCACGCGCCACGTCGACTGGGACCAGCCGGCGGAACTGCAGCCGCTTCTTCAACACCGCGACCTGCACGCTCCCGGCGCTGTTGAGGATGAACGCGAGCGACAGCACCGGAAGAACCGTGCGCAGCCGCGGCTCCTCGAACGCCGCCGCGAGCGGACTGGCGGAGGCGGTCATCAGGAGCGCGGCAGCGATCCCGGTCACCATCGACAGCCAGAACGCGACGCTCAGCTCGACGGGCCCGTCGTCTGCGGAGTAGATGACGGCCGAGCTGATGCCGAATTCGTTCAGCGCGTCGAGATACGTGAGGATCACCAGACCGAGCGCGATCACGCCGAAATCTCGTGGCGCAACGAGCCTGGTCAACACGACGGTCGTGACGAGCGCAGGGACGCGGATGGTCACGAACGAGGCATAGCTCCACGCCGTGCCCTTTACAGTCGCGGCGCGCAGCCCATCCTGTACGCGCGTTTCGGCCTCAGGCGCGTCGTCGACATGTCGTCGGACCTCGGCACCGGATCCGCCGTTGTCGAGCGACACACTCCCACCCACAATTTCCCTTTGGCCCCACCGCGGCGGCGCGCGAGACGCACGGGGCACTCCGTCCGCCCGCGACCCACCATCACTTTCGACGATGCACTTGAACTAGCCGATCCCGATCACGCCCAAACGATGCGCAAGTAATTCCTACACTCCCGCGGTGCCGTTTCCCTGTATTTGCTACGACGACCTGGCCGAACGCCGCGGGCGCGGCTTCCAGGGCGGCCGGGCTCGTGCCGGCGGCGGGGCCGCGACCGGTACAGGTGCCGGCGCCGCCGTGGCGGGTGCCGGTGCGATCCGATCGCGGCCCCTCGGGTGGCGGCCGGCGTCGATGGCGAGCCCCAGGAGAGCGGCCAGCACTGCACCACCCGCCCCGCCGAGCAGCGTGCCGCTCACCAGGTGACGAGGCATCACTGTCGCGCCGGCCGGCGTGCGAAGCGGTGTGACGCTGTACGGCGGGTAGAGGCGCGTAAACGACCTGGTCGACGCTTCGAGCGCCCCGGCGGCGGAGGCGCGTGTGGGGTCCGCGCCGTCACCGATGATCGTCGCCTCGATCACATTCGAGCCGCTGAGCACGACGGCATCGATCGACACGCCGCCGCCCGGCTTCCCGACCGCCGAAGCCACGGTGTCCTTGACCAAGGGGCTCATGACGATCTCCGCAAACGTGCTCGGCACGGATCGGCGGTCGAGGGCATCGATGAGGCTGCCGTATGCCCCCGTGGCCTTCATGCGAGGTGCGAGCGTGACCGCAAACTTCGCTTGGTATTGCACCGTCGACACCTGTAGCGCCGCGAAGGCGATTCCCCCACCGACCACCGCGGTGATGACGATCAACCAGATGAACTGTCGAACGATTTGCACGTAATCCGAAACGCTCACCAGTCGTCCCCCACCGCTTTCGCGGGCGAGTTGTTCGCTTAGCATGCCGCACAGGGCAACGGTTTATGCGCGTACCGCTTCCCGGTGCGCAGATCTCGAACCGGTAGGAAGTCTCTCTTGATCCACGGCAAACGCGCGGCTGTGCTGCATGCCCGGAGACATTCCCGCGCACGCATGGCACGACGCGCGATCATCGCGTGCGCGGCGCTCGCCGTCCTGCTCGTCCCGTCCGCGAAGATTGCAGACTTCACGTCGGGGACGTTCAACGGCCGGTCGCGATCGGTGTCAGGCGGCGGCGCGGTGCCGATACCGGTGCGGAGCAGACCAAGACGCGACCTCGCATTGTCGCCCATCAGGTGCACCCGCTTCGTGTCGACATTCGGTTCGGACACGAACGACGGCTCTTCGTCCGCGCCATTCGGAACGATCTCTCACGCGGAGGCGGCCGCGCGCCCGGGCGATGTCGTCTGCGTGCGAGGCGGCACCTACCGCGAAGATGTCCGGCTCACGCGGTCAGGTGCGAAGGCGTCGCTGATCACGGTCGCGGGCGCGCCGGGCGAATCGGCGATCATCGACGGGACGAACCTGCCGATCGGCCCGACTGACGCATTACTCGGGATTGCCGGCGGAACCGACTACGTCACCGTGCGAGACCTCACGATCCGCAACTCGCCCGGTCGTGGAGTCGTGAACGGCGGCTCGCACAATCGTGTCGTTCACACGAGGATCTTCCACACTCGAAACGCCGGCTTGCTCACGACGAACTTGTCAGCCGCGGCGACCGACAACGAGTACGTCGGGAATGACATCAGTGACGCGGTGTACGGCAACGATTGCCACGTTTCATCCGATTCCTGTACCAATCCGGGGGGTTGGGAGTCCGCCGTCAACGTGTACGACGAAGGCACCGCGCCGGCCGGACACAACCTGTACGAGAGCAACCGCATCCATGACAACGACGGTGAGGGCATGATCGTCATGGACGGTGACGTCGTGCGCAGCAACACGCTCTATGACAACTTCAGTGTCGAGATATACCTCGACCGCAGACAACATGTCGTCATCGAGCGCAACCTCCTCTACGAGTCCGAGACCAAGTATGTGCCGATCGGCGGCAACCAGTCGTACCGGTTGCTCGCAGAAGGCGTCTCCTTCGCCGACGAGTTCGCCCCGGCGCGTACGTCGCACAACATCATCCGTGACAACATGATCATCAACGTGCGCACCGGGATTCACTTCTGGAACGCGATCGGCGGATCCGGGCTGCTCGACGACCTCGTCGAGAACAATACGATCGTGAATTCCTGGGACTACGGCATCTCCTTCGACGCATCCACTTCCACGGCCGGCACGGTGCTGCGCAACAATCTCGTCGTGCCGCGCCAGGGCAGCCCGACGAGAGGGGTGATCGACGTCAGCGGCATCGCCCTGATGGCGAACCTCTTCGTCTCCCCGGGCGACTTCCGTGATCCGCACGTTCCCGGCGAGGGCACATTCAGCTTCGACCCGAACGGCTACAAGCTTCCATCGAGCGCTTCGTACGCGATCGACAAGGGCGTCGCC
>DASQHW010000055.1:0-1952 GCA_035631895.1 Acidimicrobiia bacterium
TGGCCGTGCACGAGTCCAAGCAGAGCTGGGAGAAGTTTCGCGACAACGTGCTCATGCCCCGGTTGCAGGCGGGCATTGAAGGTGGCTTCCCCACGCCTCCGCAGGAGACCGAGATCGAGGTGTACAACCTCCTTCCCTGACAAAGGGCCTCCGTCGGGCCGGCTCTTCTCAGTTCGGAGCAACCTGGTAGAGGTTCCATCGGCCGGGAACGCCTTTGAGCTCGTGTTCGCCGAGGTCCTCGAAGTTGATGCCTGATCCGACGACGAGGTCGACGACCGTGCGCGACACGAGGACTTGATTCGCGCCGGCGACTGCCGCGACCCGTGCACCGATGTGGACGGCGATGCCTCCGATGTCCTCACCTCGGACCTCGACTTCGCCGGTGTGGAGGCCGCAGCGGACCGGAAGATCGAGCTGCAGCGCGACGTCGCGGATCGCGCACGCACACTCGACCGCGCGCGCGGGACCGTCGAAGGTGGCGAGGAACCCGTCCCCGGTGGTGTTGACCTCACGGCCGCGAAACCGTGCGATCTGACGGCGCACCGCCGCGTCGTGGCGATCGAGCAGGGCACGCCACCGTTGATCCCCGAGCTCACTGGCCCGCGTGGTCGACGCGACGATGTCGGTGAACAACACCGTCGACAGCACCCGGTCGAACCGTGAGCTGCCACGGACACCGGTCAAGAACTCTTCGATCTCGTCCAAGACTTGGTCGGCACCGTCTGCGGCCCACCAGTAGTCATCGGCCCCGTTGATCTCCACGTACGTCGCGCCGGGCACATGGTCGGCGATGTAGCGCCCGGCGATGATCGAGTGATGGTGCACGAACTGCGTGATGAGCGTCGGGACGCGAATGGTGGAGAGCACGGGCCGGACGTCACTTTCGAGCGCCACCTTCAACAGCGCGCGTGCGGTCGCAGGGCTCGCACCACGCCGACCGGTCTGTTCCCACCACTGCCGGAACTGCGGGTCATCCGCCGCGCTGGGAGCGAACTCGGCGATCCAGTCCATCGAAGGGTCCGACGGCACGGGATCGGTGGAACCGAGGATCTGTTCGACAGCCTCGGCGGACATGCCGAAGGCGTAGTCCACGTCGACCAGCGCCCGGGCGAAGCCATTCACAATCACCAGTCCACTGACGCGGTCGGGATGCGCCGCTGCGAGGAGGAGCGCGACCGGGCTCGCCTCTGCGGCCGCAAGAACGACTGCCTGAGGCGAGTCGGCGGCGTCGAGGACGGCCAACGCATCGGCAACCCATTGCTCCAGTGTCGGCGGAGACGTCGGCGCAACCGGATCCGACAGGCCGATACCACGGCGGTCGAAACGAATCAGCCGCGCGAACGACGACAACCGAGTCATGCCTCGCGTCAGGCGCGGTTCGTCGTCCATCGTGTCGATCGGAATGAACCCGTCCATCACCACCAGCAAGTCGCGCGGACCGCTGCCCACGACCTGATACGCGACATAGGCCTCGGCACTGCGCGCATACGCAATTGACCCGACCACTCCCGCAGCCTTCGCGCCACTTCACCTCGTGTCAAGCGAGGTCTCACCTTGAACGGCGACTCCGTCGCGGTCTCCGGATCAAGCTCCTGCACCTCCGACGCGTCGCGTGGCCAGGGATCGCGCCGCGTCATCGATGCGACAACCGGTCGGCTTCGCGACAGGGGTGCTGATGTTCGGTCCCTAGTCGTGTGATCGGGGGTCGACGCCGATACCGCCGGCTGCGCTGCTGGTGTAGGCAGCCAGAGCGAAGCGCAACACGTCGACGGCTTCGTCTGCGCTCCAGAGCATCGCGCCTTTGCCGGTGTGGAGCCACCGCAACCAGTGGCGTCCGGAATCGCGGAAGCTGCTGGCCCAGTCGTCGTCCAGCGCGTGGTAGCCGCGCATCTCGCCGTCGCGGTAGATCTCCAGGCTCGGCTGCTGGATCCCGCGCCCGGTACACCGGTTGA
>DASQHW010000056.1:0-2351 GCA_035631895.1 Acidimicrobiia bacterium
CTCGGAACGAGCGCAACCGTCACGGACATCACCAGCACGCGCAAGGTCGTCGGCTCGAGCCTTACCGCCGTGGACCTGTCAGGGCTCACCCGGGTCGAGCTCGGGTTCGCGATCGCGCTCGCCGCGGCGTCCACCGGGCTCGTCCTCGCGCTCGGGTTCGCGGAGCGGCGGCGTACCTTCGCAATCGCGACCGCGCTCGGGGCGAAACCGCGTCAGCTCGGCGGCTTCGTCTGGAGCGAAGCGTCGTTCGTCGTCACCGGCGGCCTGCTCGCCGGTGCGATTGCAGGAGCTGCGCTCGCGTCGATGCTCACGAAGGTGCTCACAGGTGTCTTCGATCCCCCGCCGGCAGCGCTTTCGGTGCCATGGGCGTATCTCGCGACCGTCGCCTCGGTCGCCGTCGTCGGCGTCGCCGTGACATGTGTCGGAACGATCCGACGTGCGCGCACCGCGCCGGTCACCGTACTGCGCGAGCTGTGACCCGACCGCACCTGCTCTGGTGCTGCAAGCTAGCGTCCCTGCACCAAACTCGTCGCGTTCGGAGGACACATTAGGCATGCGACGCGACACGAACGTTCCCGAACGGCGTGGACTTACGCCGTTTCGCTTGTTCGCATTCAGTCTCGTGTTGGTCCTGCTTGCGTCGTGCAGTGCGTCGACCAAGTCGGCGTCGACGCCGACCACCACCTTGGTGCCGGACCGGCGGAACACGACAACGGTCCCGCAGTACAGCGGACCTCTGAACATCTACGCGCACAGCGGCGCCGGCATGCTCAGCGCCACAGCAAGGGGCGCACGTTCTCTGATCTACGTGCCCGAGAGCATGTCGGAGTACGTCGACGTCATCGACCCGGCGACGTATCGCGTGATCGACCGTTACCGCACGGGCGGGCGGCCGCAACACGTCGTGCCCGCCTGGGACATGCGAACGTTGTTCGCGACGAACAACCTCGGCAACTCGCTGACACCCATCGATCCTCGCACCGGGACGCGCGCGGGCCCGAACATCCCGGTCGACGATCCATACAACCTGTACTTCACGCCGGACGGCACCTCGGCGATCGTCGTCGCCGAGCGGCGGCAGCGGCTCGATTTTCGCGATCCGCACACGTTCGCACTTCGTCGGTCGGTGCAGCTCGACTGTGCAGGCGTCGACCACCTCGACTTCAGCGCCGACGGCAGCTACCTCATCGCGTCGTGCGAGTTCGCGGGTCGCCTCGTGAAGCTCGATCTCCGGAGCGGCAGGGTCGACCGGTACCTCGACCTTCCGGGTGGGAGCCCGCAGGACGTCAAGCTGGAGCCTGCCGGAAAGGTCTTCTACGTCGCCGACCTGAAGCTCGGCGGCGTGCACCTGATCGACGGTGCCTCGCTGCGGCAGATCGGGTTCATCCCGACCGGCAACGACGCGCACGGCCTGTATCCGAGCCGCGATGCGCGTCACCTCTACGTCTCCAACCGGCGCGGCGCTTCGATCAGCGTCATCGACTTCGCCTCACGAACTGTCGTCGCAACGTGGCGACTGCCCGGAACGTCACCCGACATGGGCGGTGTGTCGGTCGACGGCAAGGTGCTCTGGCTCTCCGGCCGGTTCAGCGACGCGGTGTACGCCATCTCCACGCTCGATGGCCACGTGATCTCCGTGATACGTGTGCCCCACAGCCCGCACGGGCTGTGTGTCTGGCCCCAACCCGGTCGCTACTCGCTCGGCCACACGGGCATCACGCGATGATGCGGCCGCTCCTGCTCGCGACGGCGCTTCTCGTCACGGGCGCCTGTGGGAGCGGAACCCCGCACGGCGCGTCCGGGCCGCGACCGACGATCGCGACGACGCGGACGACCGCGACGGCTACATACGCTCCGGCGACCGGCACTTCCTCGACAGGAGCGGCGGGATCTGCGCCCGCGCAACGCACGGAGCCTTCGCTCCCACTCCCGATACAGGAGGCCGCGGCCACCACTGCCGGCAACCGATTGTGGGTCGCCGGTGGCTATGACCGTGCACGCAACAGCAGCGCAGCGGTCTTCGTGTTCGACGGTTCCACATGGACCTCGGGACCGCCCCTTCCGATCGCCGTCAACCATCCGGGCGCTGCCACCATCAACGAGGACATCTACGTCGCGGGGGGTTTCACCCCAGCGGGCGCGACCAACCGCGTGTTCGAGCTGGCGCGAGGCGCGACGGCTTGGCGTGAAGTCGCCTCGATGAGACGAGCACGCGGTGCCCTGTCACTCGTTACCGGCGGCGGACGTGTGTACGCGATAGGCGGGCGCGACGGCGACCGACAGATGGCCGTGGCGGAGACCTACGAACCACAACGCAACACGTGGTCCGATCTCGCGCCCATGCCGGACCC
>DASQHW010000057.1:0-3873 GCA_035631895.1 Acidimicrobiia bacterium
GAAGTCGCGGCCACGAACCGTCGCGGTCGAGCTGAGCAACGGAAGCGCGTCGGCGACACCGTCGAGCCGCGCATGGGTGAGCGCCGATTCGAGCGCCGGGCCGCTGCGCAATCCGACGCCAATGAGCTCTTCGTCCACCGGACCGAGCTGCGCGTCGACGGACCGGCGCACGGACGCGCGTAGTGAATCGCCCGCGACGTTCGCGCTCGTCACGATCGCGGTCGCGATCGCGATACCGCTCACAACCAACGCCGCCTGCCCTGACCGGCGCAACATGTTGCGCAGGACAAGCGCACGAAGATCGGGACGCGTCACCGCGCCGTAGAGGAAGGGCAGCGACAGCGCCGCCGAGGCCGCGCCCGCGACCAGCACTGTCACGGTGGGGCTCAACTGTGCAGCTCGTGCACGACGCGGCCGTCGCGAACTTCGACGCGGCGGGCGGCGGCGGCGGCGAGCTCGGCGTCATGGGTCACGAGGATCAGCGTCGTGCCCCCGGAGTGCATCTCTCGAAGGAGCTCGAGCACCTGCCGAGCTGTCGTCGTGTCGAGGTTGCCCGTCGGCTCGTCGGCCCACACGATGCGTGGGTGTTTCGCGAACGCCCGTGCGATCGCCACCCGCTGTTGCTCGCCACCCGAGAGTTGGCTGGGGAAGTGCCCCGCCCGGTCCTCGACGCCGACCCGTTCCAACGCGGCGCGGGCGGCGTGCCGCGCTTGCCGGCGCGGGACGCCGGTCAGCACCATCGGCAACGCGACATTCTCCAGCGCGGTGAACACCGGCAGGAGGTTCGACGTCTGGAACACGAAACCCATCGATGACGCCCGCTGCTCGGTCCGACGATCATCGCTCGCCGCCGCGAGCTCCAGACCGTCGAGCACCACGGAGCCCGCATCGATGTCGTCGAGCCCCGACAGACAGTTGAGCAACGTGGTCTTCCCGGAACCGGACGGGCCGGTCACCGCCAGGAACTCGCCGTCACCGACGGTCAGATCCACGTGCGCGAGCGCGTGCACCACCTCCGCGCCGGTCCGGTACGACTTGTCGACACCTGTGGCGACCAACACGGCAGGCTGTGGGGAGATCTCGTCAATCAACTGCCACCCATGCCCGGAATCGTCCCGTGCTGCAAGGGATTCACAGATGAGCCCGACTTGCACGCCTGAATGACGAGCGGCCCGGTGTAGCCGGCATCGGGATCCTCGACGATGACCTCCGAGAGCCGGCCGACCTCCAGCTGTGTGAACTTCGAGCGAACGCACGACCTCTGCGATGCATCGAGATCGGCAGGCGCGAAACGCATGTAGAGGTCGAGGACGTAGTCGTACGCGCAGTGCAAGTAGTCCGTCATCACCAGCTGGCGCAGATCCTTGTTCGGGATCTGCGCCATGTCGTTCGCGATCTGATCGACGTCGGGGTTCTGCACGACAACGCGAGCAACACACTGCACCTGATCCGCCGTCGGCTGGTGCGGCTCGTTGTCGGGGTCGAGCAGGCGCCGCGCCTCGTCGAGCTGTGCGGCAGTCGGGGCGCCGCTTCCGCCGCCGTGGGAGGAGGTGGTGCCCGTCGCGCCTTTGCCCGAACCGCTACACGATGCCATCACGAGAACGACCGCCAACACCGAAACGATCCTCCCGTGGCTCGCCGAACGCGCGCCCCGGTACATGCTTCCGACGCTAGCAATGACGGTCGCGGAGTCCCACGCAGCGCGGTCTCCCGTGTGACGCAGCGCCATCTCGGTCCGTGCAGGCGCGTTTGCGTCTCAGCCGAGGATGACGACCGTCCTCATCGTCGTCGGAGCGCTACCCGGCCGGCCCGAACGACGGCAACTGCGCCGACGACCCCGATCCCGAGCCCGAACACGAACTGCACCATCGTGGCCTCCCACGTCGTTGTTGTGGTCGACCTCCGCCCGACGAGATGCTCGCGCATCGAGGTCGAAGACACCAAACGAAGATCGTCGTGGGACGCGATGGACTGTGCGCGTTCCTGGGTAGGCCAGCCTCGCGATGGTCCTGGGGTTGGGCGTCACGACCGTCGCGAACGGCAGGAGGCTCGGGCATGGTCGCCGTCGTACCGGTTGCACTATGTGCGGCGTGGCTCCTCGTGAGCTCGTGGCGTCGCCGGCGTCATCCCGATCCGCTCGATCGCCAGGCACGTGCGTTCCGGCTAGGTCCCGCGGCAGAAGCCGACGGCGTCCGTCTTGCTCGTACCGTCGGCGCAACGCACGTCGGTGTTGTTGTGCGCGAACACCCCGGTCTGGTTCTCCCAGCCCGGCACCACCCACGCGTGCACCATCCACACCGTCTCCCGCATGAAGTCGCCGTGCACGCCGTCGCACTGTTCCCTTGTCACGTCCGAGTCCGCCGCGAACGGAACCACGATCTGGTGGTGCTGGTAGACGACGCACGTGTTCGTGTGGCGGTGCCAGTGATCGTTCGGGCCCGCGAAGCCCTCCGGCGGGTTCAGCGTGAGCGACAGGTACATCAGGCCGATGACTTTCGATGTCGGGCTCGTGCCGTCATAGATGTACGAGCCCGGCGTCGACGGGTTGAACGGGCCCAGCGCCCGCATGTCGATGAAGTGGGCACCCGTCTCAGGTGAGAACTCTCCTGCCTGGAGCATCCCCGCCCGGCGCGCATCGGCGACGGTCGGGTACCGCAGCGCCGCTGCGCGCGCCGCGACCAACTGGCTCGCAAGCGTGACACGCGTCGCGGGATCGAGAGGCCGGTTTGGGATCTTCGACTCGGCGTACTCGTCGGTATTGCACGAGCCGGGCGCCGCACCCGCGATGCAGTTGCGCACAACCGCCGGCGTCTTCGTCCCCGTGGCGGCCTGCCCCGTCTCGATCCTGACGATCTTCGTGGTGCCGGTTCGCGACGCCGCGACGGCATAGGAGACCGCGGCAGTGACGATCACGAGCGCGGCAATGGCTGCCGCGACACGAAGCCCCCGGCGCGGGCGCGCCTCCGCCGACGCGTCAGATGTCGGTACCGACGGCGGTCGGAGCGTTTGCATCGTTCCCCCCAAAGCTTGGCTCGATCGGCAAGCGTACGCGCGATCGGCGCACTCCGCATGGGCTCGAGCCGAGGAGGCCCCCGTGGTGCATGTCAGTTGTTGTAGAGCGAACGCCTGCGTGCGAGCCCGGCCGCGAGGAGGCCGACTCCGATCATGCCCAGGGCAATGCGAAGCGATGGTCCGTCATCGCTCCCGGTGAATGGGAGCGGTCGGCCCGGTGAGATCGACGTCGACGAGCTCGAAATCTGATGCAAGGTCGTCGAGGTCGTCGAACCCTGGCGGTGCAACGTGGTCGACGAGGTCGATCCCTGGCTGTGAAGTGTCGTCGTTGTCGTGGGCTTCGTCGTTGACGTCGTTCCCTGCTGCGAAATCGTCGTCGAGGTCTCTTCGGCGACAGTAGTGGACGTCGTCGCGCGCGCCGTCGTGGTTGTCGTGACCTCAAATGTCGTCGTCGCGTGCCCCATGGTCGTCGTCGTCGGTCCGCAGTCCTCCAACAGCTTGTGGGCTTCCGCGGCACCTTGCGGCTTGCCGTCGAAGGACCACTGCGAATTTGCGCTGACCGAGTGCGATCCTGCCCCGACGTCGATCATGACCGTGTCGGTTGCGCTGGGACCCTGAAACGAGAAGTCGTGTTGCGACTCGGTTCCGTCAATATTGATCGTCTCGTGCGAGACCACCGCCGTCTCGGGAAAGTTCGTGTAAGCGAACGTCACCGTGGTGCACGAGATCGTGATCTCATTGGTGTGCGCGGACGCGGTGGGCGCGAACAGCGCGAGCCACAACGCAGCACAGATGAGTTGCGCTCCTACGACGATCGGCGGAACGCCCCGGAAGCGATGACGACGCGGGCTTGGGTTCTTC
>DASQHW010000058.1:0-6016 GCA_035631895.1 Acidimicrobiia bacterium
TTCGACGGCGTGCGCGCACACTCTGCGCGCCCGTGGACGGGTACGAACGCGATCCACCGGGCCGTGCCGCTGCTGGAGGGCGTCGCGAGCTTCGAAGCCGCGACGGTCGACGTCGACGGCCTCGGCTACCGCGAGTCGCTGCAGGTCGTCCGCGTGGATGGTGGGATCGCGAACAACGTTGTGCCCGACCGCTGTGCGGTCGTCGTCAACCGCCGCTACGCGCCGAGCCGGTCGTTGGAGGACGCGGTCGAGGAGGTCCGGATGCTGTGCGCGACAGCCGGCGCGGACGGTGTCGAGGTGCTGAATGCGTCCGCCGCGGCGCCGCCCAACCTGTGGAACCCGCTCATCGCCGAGCTGGTCGGCGTGTACAACCTGCCGGTGCGCCCGAAGCTGGGCTGGACCGACGTCGCCCGGTTCGTGGCGCACGGCATCCCGGCGTTGAACCTCGGGCCGGGTGATCCCGAGCTCGCGCACACCGCGGACGAGAAGGTCGATCGCGGTGACCTGGACGGCTGTACCGCGGTGCTGGCGTCGTTTCTCGGGCTCTGACGGATCAGAGACGGCGGAGCAGCGTGACGACCTTGCCGTAGATCTGCACGTCGGACGGGTCGAACACCAGGTCGTCCATCGTCTCGTTCGCAGGTCGCAGCACGATCTTGCCGCGCTTGCGCAGGAACGTCTTCACCGTCGCCTCTTCACCCGGTATGCCCGCGACGACCACGTCGCCGTTGTCGGCATCGGGCTGGGCGCGCGCGACGACGTAGTCGCCCGCGAAGATGCCCACGTCGATCATCGAGTCGCCTCGTACGCGCAGCATGAACAGCTCGCCCTCACCGGTGAGATCGGCGGGCAGCGGCAGGAGCTCCTCGATGTGCTCGGCCGCGATGACCCCGGTGCCTGCCGCGACGTCGCCGACCAGCGGGACGTGGCGGACCCGGCCACGCTCGACGGCCGCTCCTGTCGTCGTCTCGAGAGCGACCTCCATCGCGCGTGGCTTGGTGGCGTCACGGCGGAGGTAGCCCTTGTCCTGGAGCGCCGCGAGGTGCGCGTGCACCGTTGAGGGCGAGGAGAGGCCGACCGCCTCTCCGATCTCGCGGACGCTCGGCGGGTACCCCCGCTGCCGCACCTGCGCATCGATGAACTCGAGCACCTGGCGCTGGCGCTCGGTGAGGCGGTCGGCGGCCGGACGAGCGACCCTGGCACGGGGAGTTGCAGCCATGCGACGGACCGTAACACGATCACGCGTTCGGGGCAAACACCCGTTCGATTTCTCCTTGACATCCGAACGCGTGTTCGACGAGGGTTGATGTCTCACCCCTCTGGTTGGATCCGAAGCGACCCGACACACGACCGGACGACCGACCCGAAGCGAGCCAGGGACAACGCCGGAAGAACCCCAGGAGCACCTGATGGCAGCCGCTCTCCTCGAACCTTTCCCGATCGATCCTGCTCGGCCGAACCGCCACCCGGCCGAGCCGCACCGTCAGCTTCGCCCCCGGCCCGCGCGCCGCCCGGCCCGCGCCGTCTTCCGGCGCCGGCGCCTCTTGGCCGCGCTGGCCGGCTTGGGTCTCGTGCTGACGGTGGCGCGTGCGGGCGCGGCGCTCGAGGGGTCGTCCCTCGCCTCCCCTCGGCGCCTCCCGCACGTGCGGACCGTCGTCGTCGCGCCCGGCGACTCCTTGTGGTCTCTTGCCGCGCGCCTCGCGCCGCAACGCGATCCGCGCACCGTCGTCGACGCGATCGCCACCGCGCGCGGCACGTCGATGGTGACGCCGGGCGATTCGATCACGTGGCGCGACTCGTGAGCGTGTCCCGTCGCGCACGGTCGCGACCAGGGCTACCCTCTGCACGTGCGTTGCCCGTTTTGTCGCGCGAACGACGACAAGGTCGTCGACTCGCGCCTGGCCGACGAGGCATCCGCGATTCGCAGGCGGCGAGAGTGCCTCGGCTGTGGTCGGCGTTATACGACCTACGAGCGCGTCGAAGACGTGCCGGTCGTCGTACGGAAGCGGTCGGGTTCGGCTGAACCGTTCGACCGGGGAAAGCTCCGTGCAGGCATCGAGCGCGCCGCGACCGGCCGGCTCGACGATCCGACGATCGATGCGGTCGTCGCTGCCGTCGAGGAGGAGCTGCGGGCCGACGGTGGCGAGGTCGCGAGCGACCGCGTCGGCATGGCCGTGCTCGAGCGGTTGCGCGCCCTCGACCCGGTTGCCTACCTGCGATTCGCCTCGGTCTACAAGGGATTCGAGAAGCTCTCGGACTTCGAACGCGAGGTCGGGGAGCTCCAGAAGACCACCGCTCCCAAGCGCCGCTGACGGCCCGCGCGCAAACCTTCGCGAGCACCCGCTGACCAGGCGCGGAGCGGCTCCGCCGCAGGGTCAAATCGTTGACAGCACTGAAACTACAGTGATGTAATGCACCTCCATCTCGCGGTCGGGATGGGAAGCAACCACAAGATGTAGTGGTTTTACTCTCGAAGGGCAGATTGAGCCCGGCCGGGCTCGAAGGGGGCAGACGTACCTATGGCGATGGCGCCGCAACAGCTCGGAATCGGGATCCGCCGGCACTTCACGCGGCCGGGCGTCGACCCGTACGACACCGTCGAGTGGGAGCGGCGCGACGCGCGAATCCCGAACTTCAAGGACGGCGGCGACGCGTTCTTCCAGGCCGGTGTCGAGTTCCCCACGAGCTGGTCGCTGAACGCGACGAACATCGTCGCCCAGAAGTACTTCCGCGGCACCCTCGGCACTCCCGAGCGCGAGTGGTCCCTGCGCCAGGTGATCGACCGAGTGGTGGACACGATCACCGACTGGGGCGTCCGCGACGGCTACTTCGTCGACGCCGGCGAAGCCGAGACGTTCCGTGACGAGCTCAAGCACGTGCTCGTGCACCAGCGCGCCGCCTTCAACTCGCCGGTCTGGTTCAACATCGGCGTGAAGGGTGTCCCGCAGCAGGCGTCGGCGTGCCAGCCGTACGACGCGCCGGTTGCCACGCCCGACGGGTTCGTGCCGATCGGCAAGCTCGTCGAGGACGATGCCGTCGGCACGAAGGTGTTCGACGCGCAGGGCATCACGCGCATCGTCGCGGTCAAGTCGAACGGTGTGAAGTCGGTGTTGCGCGTCCACACCAAGGACGGGACCAAGCTCGACGTCACCCCGGACCACCTCGTCTGGCGGACGCGCCGTGGCGGCAAGTCGGGATGGGCGGAAGCCGAGCAGCTGCGTCCCGGCGATCGGCTCCATTGGCACGGCCTCGACGCGCTGGGCGGTGCGCTGGTGCACACCGGTGAGATTCGCGTGCTCGAGATTGCTCGCGTGCAGGCGGTCGGCGCAATGCCCGTCTACGACATCCAGACCGAGAGCGGCGAGTACCTGAGCGAGCACGTGCGCGTGCACAACTGCTTCATCCTCTCCGTCGACGACACGATGGACGACATCCTCAACTGGTACCGGGAAGAGGGGATCATCTTCAAGGGCGGCTCGGGCGCCGGCGTGAACCTGTCGCGCATCCGGTCGTCGAGGGAGCTCCTCAACGGCGGCGGCACGGCGTCCGGTCCCGTGAGCTTCATGCGCGGTGCCGACGCCTCGGCGGGGACGATCAAGTCGGGCGGCAAGACGCGCCGGGCGGCGAAGATGGTCATCCTCGATGCCGACCACCCCGACATCGAGGACTTCGTCTGGTGCAAGGCCATCGAGGAGCGCAAGGCGCGCGCGCTCGCCGAGGCCGGCTTCGACATGGACCTCGACGGCCGCGACAGCCACTCGGTGCAGTATCAGAACGAGAACAACTCGGTGCGTGTCACCGAGGAGTTCATGCAGGCCGTCACCGAGGACCGTGACTGGACGCTGCGTGCCGTCACCGACGGTCAGCCGGTGAAGACGATGAAGGCCCGCGACCTCATGCGCCAGATCGCGCAATCGGCGTGGGAGTGCGCAGATCCCGGCATGCAGTTCGACACGACGATCAATCGCTGGCACACCGCGTCGAACACCGGTCGCATCAACGCGAGCAACCCGTGCTCGGAGTACATGCACCTGGACAACTCGGCATGCAACCTGGCCAGCATCAACCTGCTGAAGTTCGTGCAGGACGACGATGTCTTCGACGTCGAGGGCTTCAGGCGCACGGTCGAGGTCGTGTTCACGGCCCAGGAGATTCTCGTCGGCAACGCCGACTACCCGACCGAGCGGATCGCGCAGACCAGCCGGGAGTTCCGCCAGCTCGGCCTGGGCTACGCGAACCTGGGCGCGCTGCTGATGGCGCAGGGTCTTCCGTACGACTCCGACGACGGCCGGGCGTGGGCGTCGGCGATCACCGCGCTGATGACCGGCCACGCGTACGCGACGAGTGCACGCACGGCTGCGCGCATGGGGCCGTTCGCCGGCTATGCCGAGAACGAGCAGCCGATGCTGAACGTGCTGCGCATGCATCGCGCCGAAGCGGCGAAGATCGACGAGGACAGGGTCCCGCCCGAGCTGCTGTGCGCGGCGCAGGAAGCGTGGGACGAGGCGGTCGAGCTCGGTGAGCGCCACGGTGTGCGCAACTCGCAATCGACAGTCCTCGCTCCCACCGGGACTATCGGCTTGATGATGGACTGTGATACGACGGGCATCGAGCCGGACCTCGCGCTCACGAAGGCGAAGAAGCTCGTCGGCGGCGGCACGATGCTGATCGTCAACCAGACCGTGCCCCGCGCGCTGCGCAAGCTCGGCTACACCGGCGAGGAGGTCGACAGGATCGTCGGCTACATCGACGAGCACAAGACGATCGTCGGCGCGCCCCTCTTCAAGGACGAGCACCTGCCGGTGTTCGCGTGCTCGATGGGCGACAACACGATCCACTACATGGGTCACATCAGGATGATGGCGGCTGCGCAGCCGTGGATCAGCGGGGCGATCTCGAAGACCGCAAACCTTCCCGAAGACGTCAGCGTCGAGGAAGTCGAGCAGGTGTACATCGAGTCCTGGCGGCTCGGGCTCAAGGCCGTGGCGCTCTACCGCGACAACTGCAAGGTCGGCCAGCCGCTCGCGACACAGAAGGCGGCCGGGGTCACGCAAGAGGTCGAGCGGATCGTCGAGACCGTGATCGTGCAGGAGCCGGTGCGGCAGAAGCTGCCGAAGGTGCGCTCCGCGAAGACGTTCTCGTTCCGTGTCGCCGACTGTCACGGCTACGTGACGGTGGGGGAGTACGAGGACGGTCGGCCCGGAGAGCTGTTCCTCCAGGTGGCGAAGCAGGGCTCGACCCTCGCCGGCATCATGGACGCCTTCGCCATCTCGGTGAGCCACGGCTTGCAGTACGGCGTTCCGCTCGAGGCGTTCGTCGAGATGTTCACGAACATGAGGTTCGAGCCGGCGGGGATGACCGACGACCCCGACATCCGGTTCGCGACGAGCCTCATCGACTACATCTTCCGGCGGCTCGCGGTGGAGTACTTGCCGCTCGAGAAGCGCGAGGCCATGGGGATCATGACGGTCGGCGAACGGTTGCAGCCGACGCTGCCTGGCGTGGAGGAGTCAACGACACCGATGGCCCCGTCGCTCGACCTGCCGCCCGAGGACCGTGCCCCGTCGGCGTCGATGAAGGCGCACCCCGCGGGGTCGAGGCGCGCCGAGCCGCCGCAGGTTCGCGAGCGCGAGCTGGTGTTGTGCCACGTCTGCGGCGACATCATGCAGCGAGCAGGCTCGTGCTACGCCTGCCCCAGCTGTGGCAGCACCAGCGGCTGTTCGTAATGTTGACGGTCACCCGATGTCACCGGGATCCGCTCAGCAATGTCCGGATCCCGGTCGGCAATCACACAAACTCGGTCACCAGAGTGAGCATGCGTCAACCATTTGCTGACCCGCTGGGGGCCGCGATCGATCAGGCGAGGCGTTTGCTCACGTCTTCGCCGGCGGCGATACGGTCGGCGTAGTCGTCGAGCCAGCGGTGGAACTTGGCGCTCGCGTGCTCGTCGGCATCGAGACGCGGATAGGCCGGGATCTCGTAGCCCGAGTCGAGTGGCGGATGGTCGGACGCGGGC
>DASQHW010000059.1:0-4259 GCA_035631895.1 Acidimicrobiia bacterium
CTCGCACGGTGGCACCGTGATGCAGTATGTCGGCGACGCGGTGATGGCCGTGTTCGGCGCGCCGTTCCCGCAGGAGGACCATGCCGACCGCGCGCTTGCGGCGGGGTGCGCGATGCTCGCCGGTCAGGATGCGGTCAACGAACGGTGGCGCGCCGAGGGCCTGCCTGAGTTCGGTCTCGGTATCGGGTTGTCGACGGGTGAGGTCGCGGCGGCGCTGCTCGGTTCCGACGAGCGAGTGGAGTACACACTTGTCGGAGACACCGTGAACCTTGCCCAACGGTTGCAGGACCTCGCCCGACCGGCCGGAACGATCGTGTTGAGCGGGCCCACGCTGGACGGTCTCACGGCGCCGCCGTCGGTGGATCCGCTCGGCGAGCAACACGTGAAAGGCCGGGAGGCGCCGGTGCACGCCTACCGGTTGGCGGACACGACATGAGGGAGCCTCTTGATGGATGACGTATGCAAGGTGCGGGGCGTCCGCAAGACGTTCGAGGCGGAGCTGGCCCCGGTGCGCGCGCTACGCGGGGTCGACCTCGACGTCGCGGCCGGTGAGTTCGTCGCGATCATGGGCCCGTCGGGCTGTGGCAAGTCGACGCTTCTCAATCTCGTCGCCGGTCTCGACCTCGCCGATGAGGGCGAGATCGCGATCGCCGGCGAACCGGTCACGGGTCGCAACGAGGATGAGCTCGCGCGGATGCGCCGGCGCCACATCGGGATCGTGTTCCAGTTCTTCAATCTGCTCGAAGGCATGACCGTGTTGGAGAACGTCGTGCTCCCCGCGGTGATCGCCGGCACCAAACGCCGGGCAGCGGAGACGCGCGCACGTGACATGCTGGACCTGCTCGGATTGAGCGACAAGGCACGGCAGTTGCCCGGTGTGCTCTCGGGCGGTCAGCGTCAACGGCTCGCGATCGCGCGAGCCCTCGCGAACGAGCCGACGATGCTGCTCGCCGACGAGCCGACCGGTGCGCTCGACACCGCGGGCGGTCAAGAGGTGCTCGAGTTGTTCAAGCGGCTGCACGCCGACGGGCAGACAATTCTCATGGTGACGCACAACGACGAAGTTGCGGCTGCGGGCGACCGCATCGTCCGCATGCGCGACGGCCGCGTCGAGTCCGACGGGGTGACCGCGGGCGCATTCAGACCGGCCTGACGAGACGTCCATGTCCACCACCCTGCATCGAATCGAGGAGCGGGACGTGCCGACGGTGTCGGACGCCCGCGCCGCATCACGCGTGGCGGTGTCTGCCGCGGGCCTCCTCGCCGCGCTCGGTGTCGTCGTCGGCGTCGTCGGTGCACACGACCGCGGCCGGGCGATCGCGTGGGCCGCGCTCGTGCTCGTCGCCGCGTTCGCGCTGTCGACGCTCGTCAATGCACTGGCGCGTCCACGTGAGCCGATGTGGATGTGGCTCGCGGCGGGAACGATCGGGGGTGGGCTCGCGCTCCGGAGCGACCGGTTCCTGGGCGTCGTGCCGCTGCTGGCCGCAGCCATCGGCATTGCGCTTCCCGACGGGTGGGTGCGCACCGGTGCGGCCCGGATCGCGCTCGGGCTCGCGGCCGCCATCGGGATCTCGTGCGCCGTGATCGTCGGGCTCTCCGATGCTCCGCCGCTCGCGCTGTTGGTCGGGGAGTCGCTGGCCGCCGGCTTCGTCGCGATCGTCGCTTACCTCCTGCGCTGCCGCAGCGCCGCGGCTGTGGAGCGCGCCCGGCTCCAATGGGCGGGCTGGGGTGCAGTCGTCGCCGGCTCGTGCGCGCTCCTGGTCTGGCTGATGCACGAGCTGGTCGGCTGGCCGGATGGGCTCGGCGCGCCGATCGTCGCGCTGGCGTCGTCGATTCCGCTCGCGATCACGCTGGCGTCGTTCGACCAACTGGCGCTGCGCGTCGACCGTCTGCTCGTACGCACGATCGAAGTCGGTGGCCTGGTCGCGCTGGTCGGTGTCGTATACCTCGTGGTCGTGCTGGGCTTCGGGCAAAGCCCGACGGACGCGACCCGCCGGGTGGTCGGGCTCTCGCTCGTCGCCGCCGCAATCTCGGCACTGCTGTTCGTCCCGGCCCGGAATTGGCTCGAGGAGCTCGCGAACCGACGGGTGTACGGGGAGCGACGCGCTCCGGACGAACCGCTGCAAACGTTCGGTGCACGCATGTCACGCGCGATCCCGCTCGACGAGTTGCTCCTGCAGCTCGCGGAATCTTTGAAGAAGAGCATGCAGCTGTCGAACGCCGAGGTGTGGACGGGTACCGGCGGCGTCTTCGAACGCGCCGCGGCGGTGCCGTATCGAGAAGTCGCGCGCGTGCGGCTCAACGAAGAGGAATCAATGGTCGTGGCCCGCGCGCACGTTTCGGGGAACGCGTGGATCCAGGTCTGGCTCCCCGCCGTGCTGGCCGAACACCCGGGCCGCACCTTGCGGGTCGCGCCCCTCGTACTCTCCGGCGAGCTGTTCGGTTTCATCCTGTGTGCGCGCCAGGGCAATCAGCAGCCATTCAGCAGCGAAGAAGAGCGGGTGCTGACGGACCTCGCCCGCCAGGTCGCGGTCGCGCTGCACAACTCGGCGCTCGACACGGCCTTGCAAGCGTCGCTCGACGACCTTCGCGTCGCGAACGAGGAGCTGCGCGCGTCCCGCTCACGCATCGTCGCAACCGCGGACCAGTCGCGGCGCCAGATCGAGCGAAACCTTCACGACGGCGCGCAGCAGCACCTCGTGGCGCTCGCCGTGAAGCTCGGCCTGGCGCGTCAGCTGGTCGACGGCGATCGGGAGATGCTCGCGACGCTGCTCGAGGAGCTGCGTGGTGATGCGCAGACGACGCTCACCGAGCTGCGCGAGCTCGCGCACGGCATTTACCCGCCGCTGCTCATGGACCGCGGTCTACGCGAAGCGTTGGTCGCTGCTGCAAATCGCTCACAGCTCCCGACCGAGGTCGAGGCCGACGTCGCGCGCTACCAGTCGGATGTCGAAGCCGCCATCTACTTCTGCTGCCTGGAGGCGTTGCAAAATGCCGGCAAGCACGCAGGGGAGCAGGCCACCATCAAGATCACCCTCGGCGAGAACAACGGCATGCTGCGATTCCAGGTCCAGGACGACGGCGCCGGGTTCGATGCCACCGCGTCAGCCCTCCGTGGGCACGGGTTCGTGAACATGGCCGACCGGCTCGGTGCCATCGGGGGCAATCTCGAGGTCGTCAGCGCGCCCGGTGAAGGCACGCGCATCGGTGGGACGGTACCGCTCGACGATCATGATGCGGGAGCGGACCGGTCGTCCCACAGTTGACGGACGAGTGCGGGACCGAAGTCCTCCTTGTGCACGTACGCGAGCGCACCGCAGTCCTTGGCGTCGTTCGGGAGGTCTGCTTCGGAATACGTGGACAGCAGGATCACGGCAGTCTGCGGGTGCGCCTCCACGATGCGGCGCGTGGCCTCGATCCCGCTCATGCCGGGCAGGTTGATGTCCATCAGCACGAGGTCCGGTGGCTCGGCATCGACCCGGGCGATCGCCTCTTCCGCGGAGGCGGCCTCGGCGGTCACCTCGAAACCGGTGGTCATGGCGATGACCGTACGGGCGACGGCCCGGAACGGCAGCTGATCGTCCACGATCAGGACCGACACGGTCATCGTCTCACCTTCCGGGGTGCCCATTTCGTCCATGGTCGCGCTGCCCGGAAGCGCGGCCCAGGGTGGAGACCTTCGGTGCTCAGGGGTGCTCACCCCCCTCCTCGGCGAGATACAGCAGCACAGCCTTGACCCGGCGGTGGACGTCGGCCTCGGAGCTGAGACCGAGCTTCGAGAAGAGGGCGTTGATGTGTTTCTCGACGGCCCGTTCCGACAGGAACAGTGCCTGCGCGATACCGGCGTTGTTTCGGCCCTGCGCCATCTGGTCGAGCACCTCGCGCTCACGCGGTGTCAGGCGTTCGAGGGCCGACGAGCGCTGCTTCTGGCGCTGCGCGACGAGGGCTTCGACGACGACCGGGTCGATCACACTGCCGCCCCGAGCGACCTCCTCGATCGCGCGCACGATCTGCGTGGCATCGGAGACCCGCTCCTTCAACAGATACGCGCGTCCCTCCGAGCCCCGTTCGAGCAGCGCGAGGGCGTAGGCGGGGTCGACGTACTGCGACAGCACGACGACGCCGATCCCGGGCTGGGTGTCGCGGAGCGCGAGCGCGGCGCGGATTCCCTCGTCAGTGCCGGTGGGCGGCATCCGGATGTCGGTGACGACCACGTCGGGATGCTCGCGCTCGACGGTCGCCACGAGGTCGTCGTAGGA
>DASQHW010000060.1:0-4860 GCA_035631895.1 Acidimicrobiia bacterium
TGATGCCGCACCGGCGGCGACGGTCGTGCTGTTGCGCGACGGAGCGACCGGGCTGGAGGTCTTGCTGGCGCGGCGGTCGTCGAAGCTGGCGTTCCACGGCGGCGCCTGGGTGTTCCCCGGTGGCCGTATCGACCCGGAGGACTACGAGGGCGATCGGGACGACCTCGAGGCCGCGGCCCGGCGCGCTGCGGTGCGCGAGGCCAAGGAAGAAGCGGGCGTGGACGTCGACGCGCACGCGCTCGTGCACCTCTCGAACTGGACGACGCCCGAGATCTCGCCCAAGCGATTCGCGACATGGTTCTTCGCCGGCCCGGTCGCGGGCGGCACCGCGGTGGCCGACGGTGCGGAGACCGAGGCGCTGCAATGGTTCGGGCCCGAAGCGGCGCTCCTCGCCCGCGCCCGCGGCGAGATCGAGCTCGCACCACCCCAGTACGTGACGCTCCTCGAGCTGCGCGAGTTCGCGACCGTCGACGACGCGCTCGCGCGCATCGGCCGCGCCGAGATCATGCACTACACGCCCCGGATCCACTTCGTCGAAGGCGCGGGCGCGGTGTGCGTCTACACCGACGACGTCGCGTACCACGACCTCGCGCTGCTCGACGCGGAAGGTCCCAGGCACCGTCTCTATCTCGGAGACGAAACCTGGGACTACATCCGGGACCGGCCGTAGGCGATTACTTGTCGGGTTGAGGCGTGAGCCGCAGGTACGGCTTCAGCGCCTTCCACCCCTTCGGAAATTTCGTCTTCGCGTCTTCGTCAGAGACTGCAGGAGCGATGATGACGTCCTCGCCCTGCTTCCAGTTGACCGGTGTCGCCACGCTGTGGTTTGCGGTGAGCTGGAGCGAGTCGATGACGCGCAACACCTCGTCGAAGTTGCGGCCGGTCGACATCGGGTACACGAGGATCAGCTTGATCTTCTTGTCGGGCCCGATGACGAAGACGTTTCGAACAGTCTGGTTGTCGGCGGGCGTGCGCTTGGTGGGGTCGCCGGACGTGCTCGCCGGCAACATCCCGTACAACTTCGCGACGTTGAAGTCGGTGTCCGCGATCAGCGGATAGTTCGGCGCTGTTCCCTGGGGTTCCTCGATGTCGTCGGCCCAGCCCGTGTGGCGGTCGAGCGCGTCGACGGACAGTCCGAGGATCTTCACGTTGCGCTTGTCGAACTCGGGCTTGATCTTCGCCATGTAGCCGAGTTCCGTCGTGCACACCGGAGTGAAGTCCTTGGGGTGCGAGAACAACACGCCCCAGCTGTCGCCGAGGTAGTCGTGGAGGTTGATCGTTCCTTCGGTTGACTCGGCCGTGAAGTCGGGGGCTACGTCGCCCAGGCTCAGCGCCATCTCAGTACCTCTCGTTGTCGGTCTCGCGGGACGCGCAGGCTAGATCGGCACGCCCTGAAAAGCGAGTGAGCAGGTCGGGATTCACAACTGAAGTCGCGTCGGTATTGTTCCGAGCCCGCATGTCTGCACCGCCGCCGACCCGCCGCCGAGCGCTCGCGCGCCGGATGCGGCGGCTCGCGGTGGACACCCGGCCGTTGCGCGCGTCGCGTGACTACCGGCTGCTCTGGAGCGGCGAGCTGATCTCGCAGATCGGCAGCCAGGTCACGCTCGTCGCCTTGTTCGTCCAGGTCTACGAGCTGACGCACTCTTCGGCGGCTGTCGGCGTGATCGGTGCCGTGCAGCTCGTACCGATGGTGCTTGTCTCCATCGGCCTCGGTCCGCAGATCGACCTGCGCGACCGGCGGTTGCTGCTGATCGGGGCGCAGCTCGGGCTGATGGCGTCGTCCCTCATCCTGCTCGGGGGGGCGATCGCCGGCCACCCCCCGCTCGTCCTCGTGTACGGGGCAGCTGCACTGAACGCCGCGTTCGTGTCGCTCTCGATGCCGACGCGCGCCGCGATGACACCGAACCTCGTCCCCGCGAACCTGCTCGCACAGTCCGCCGCGCTCAACCAGGTCATGTGGAACGGCGCCGGCGTGGTCGGACCCGCACTCGGCGGGGTTGTCGTCGGCCAGCTCGGCCTGGCCTGGGCATATGGCATCGATGTCGCGACCTACGTGGTGGCGGTTGGGTTCGCGCTGATGTTGCGGCCGCAGCGGCCACAGCGTGACGGGGCCGAGGAGGACGACCGCGGCTGGGCAGCGGTGCGCAACGGAATGCGCTATCTGAAGGGCAAGCGCGTCCTGCAATCGACGTTCACGGTCGACGTCGTCGCCATGGTGTTCGGAATGCCACGCGTGCTGTTCCCGGTGCTCGCCGACAAGCAGTTCCATCGGGGACCGGAGGTGGTCGGCTGGCTGTTCAGCGCGGTCGCGCTGGGCGCCCTGATCGGTGCCCTGAGCTCCGGCTGGGTCGGCCGTGTCCGGCGTCTCGGCCTCGCGATCCTCGTTGCAGTGACGGTGTGGGGCGCGGCGATCACCGCCTTCGGGCTGAGCGGCGACCGCCTATGGCTCGCTCTCGTGTGCCTCGCGGTCGCCGGGAGTGCCGATGTCATCTCGGCGGTCTTCCGTTCGACCCTGCAGCAACTCGTCGTTCCTGACGCGCTGCGCGGTCGGCTGTCCGCCTTCAACATCTTCATCGTCGCCGGAGGACCCCGTCTCGGGGATCTCGAGGGCGGGGTCGTCGCGAGCGCGTTCACGCCGACCGTGTCGGTGGTGTCGGGCGGGTTGTTGTGCCTCGGTGGTGTCGCGGTAATCGCGCTGATGGTTCCGCGTTTCGCACGCTGGCGCATCGGTGATCCGCCCTGATTGACCACGCGGGCCAAGCGCGATTGACTGCGGCCGTGGCGGGGTACTCGGGGACAGTTCTCGCAAAGAAGCTCGGCATCAAGCCCGGCGCGCGTGTCGCGCTCGTGCGCGCGCCTCACGGCTTCGAAGCGGCGCTCGAGCCGCTTCCGGAGGGTGTGCGCGTGCGCACACAAGCGCGCGCGGCACAAGATGTCGTGTTGTTCTTCGCGACCCGGGTGGCCGAGCTCGAGCGTCGCTTCGACGGTCTCGCCAACGCGGTGGCTCCGAGCGGCGGCCTGTGGATCGCGTGGCCGAAGCGGACGTCCAACGTCGCCACCGACTTGCGGGAGAGTGTCGTGCGAGATCTCGGTCTCGCGCACGGTCTCGTCGACAACAAGGTCTGCGCGGTCGACGAGGTGTGGTCCGGCCTCCGGTTCGTGTACCGCCTCGCGGATCGCGCGAGCAGCAACGGCGCGCACTGAGCGCGTCTCCGTCAGCTCGCGCGATCGATGGGGAGCGACGCTTCGTACTCGCCGGCGACGAGGCGCACGGTCGCGTCGGGAGACATCTTGTGCACGAGGCCGAGCGCGGCTCGGTTGTCGGGAAGCATGGTCGCCAGGAACCGCTCGTAGCCGCGACGGCGTGCGACCTTTGCGAGCCGCCCGGCCAGGAGCGAGCCGAGGCCGCGGTGCTGCCAAGCGTCCTCGATCGTGACCGCGATCTCGGCCTCTGTGGCGCCGGGGCGTGCGTCGTACCGGGCGACGCCGACGATCTCGTCGCCGTCGAGCGCGACCAGGGCGTCCCGGCGGGCATGGTCGACGTCGGCCAGCCGGAGCAGCGCGGCCCGGGGCGGGCGGGTGACGGGGGAGAAGAACCGCAGCTGCACGCTCCGTGCCGACAAGCGCGTGAACAATCGCTCCAGCCGCGCGGCATCGGTGATCGCGATCGGACGGACGGTCAACGCCGTGCCGTCGACCCACACGGTCGTGGGCGTCGTGCTCATGATCGGTTCCTCGTGATCAAGCATGTCGACGTCGCGTGGGCGTACAGGGTGCCGGCGTCGTCGTAGACGCGCGCGTCTGTCGTGGCGACGCGGCCCCCACTGTGCACGACGCGACCTTCCGCGTGGACCCGCGCGGTCGCGAGGGTGATCGGGCGCACGTAGTTGGTCTTCAGCTCGAGCGTCGTGAAGCTCGCGTCCGCAGGCAACGTCGAGGACACCGCGCAACCCATCGCGGTGTCCACCAAGGTCGCGACGATGCCGCCGTGCATCGTCCCCATCGGGTTCTCGTGCAGCTCGTCGGCCACCATGGAGAAGACGGTGCGCCCGTGTTGCAGCTCGTCGAGCGACATGCCGAGCATGGCGGCCGCGGGCGGCGGTGCAACCTCACCGCGCTTGATCGCCGCCAATCGCTCGTAGCCGTCGAGGCCCCGGAGCCGGAATCGTGCGCGTGCCGGGTCGGTCCAGGTGATCGTCCGCGAACGGACGCCTTCATGTTCACTGCGCGTGGTCTCGAGAGCGGTCATTGCGTCGCCTCCTCCCGGAGTTGCGTGGTAGGCGTGCGGAGTGTCTCGACGTGGGCGATCAGGTGGTCGACCACGTGGTCCATGTGTGCGGGATCGCCGTAGAGGCGGGCGAGCATGAGCGCGCCCTCGAGCGACGCCGTGATCGTCGAGGCGAGCGCATAGGGGTCGATGTCGTCGCGAAGCGGGCCTGCGGCCTTGCCGTCCTTGACGATGCGGCCGACGAGCCGATGCCACAGCGTCATCGAGACGCGGGCCCGGTCGCGGAGGTCGGGGTGAGTGTCGTCGGCCTCGATCGCCGTGTTCATGATGGGGCAGCCCCCGTCGATCGCCGGCCGGCGCGCCGATTCGCCGAAGGCCCGAATCATGCGAGCGAGCCGGTCCGGGGCGTCGGTCGCGTCGTCCTGGGAGCGCGCGAGGTGCTCGGTCACCCGGCTCATCGCGAAGTCGTAGGCCTCGAGCGCGAGCTGTTCCTTGGAGCCGAAGTGGTTGTAGATCCCGCCCTTTTCGAGGCCGGTGGCGTCGATGAGGTCGCGGAGTGACGCGCCCACGTAGCCCTGGCGGTTGAACACCGGTGCGGCCAGCTCGACGATCCGCCGGCGGGTGCGCTCGCC
>DASQHW010000061.1:0-2908 GCA_035631895.1 Acidimicrobiia bacterium
CGCGGCCATCCATTGCTCGGGCTGATCGGGTTCGCGTACGACGAGGGGCGGGGAGTTGTGCCCGTCGATCGCCGCACGTGCCGGCAACGACAGCACCGTCGGAACTCCCGCGTGACTCGCTTCTGCATACGCGCGCAGATCGTCCGCGACCATCCCGCCCCGGATGTCGGGAGTCCAGAGCTGCACGGTCAACGCCGCAAGAACTTCGGGTTCCAACTCACCCGACTCGACGAGATAGTCGTGACCACGCAAAGCCGTCGGAATGTGCTCGGCGCTGCCCATGACGATCACTCGAACGTCGAATCGATTGGCCAATACCTTTGCGACGCCCTCGGCCGCTTCGTCGCGGGAGGCGTTCGCAGATTCACCGGCGCCGAGACACCATCCGATGACGGCCTCGCGCCTGGCATCAAAGCTCCCGCATGCATCCTTCAACGCACTGGCGCGCCGCCGGGTCAGCATCGTCGGCACGACGAGCGCCCGCACACCGAGCGTGCGGATTGCGTTGTGCATCGCACCGCCCGCCGACGTCGCGAGCCCACATGCGCGCGCGAGCCGAGCCGCGTCACCGGTCAGAGATGGTGGAAGCTCGGCGCTCTCGGATGCCACCAGGTCGCGCGGGCCGACGTCGAACACCGTCGGCCTGTCGGCCTCCTCACGCATCGCGATGAGCTCGGTGACGGCGTCGACGTCGTCGATGCCGGCGAGCACCACGACCGAAGCAGTCGCCACGCCCGCAGGAAGCTCTCCGCCGGCCGGTATCACACCGACCGTGAGGCCGACCGCGGACATGTGGTCGACGAGGCCTTCGACGCGCGCCGTGCTCGCAGCGTCCAAGGATCCCGTGACGAGTGCACAGCTGCGGCGGGCACCGGACACGTCTCGCGCTCTTCTCCCGCGGGAGAGCGGACGCCTCTCGGGAACCGCGCCATCGACCGGTGGCGCGGGGTGCGGCCCGGCGCAGAGCCGCCGTACGACTGCGGAGAAGGCGGCGGCATCGATCCGCGGGCCGATCCGTGCGCGCACGCGGCCGGAGGAATGCCCGATCTGCCATGACACCAGCTCGGCGCCGGTCCATTGCGTGCGATCGAGCTCGAGGAACACGGTGGAGCGCTGGTCCCGACACCAGTGTTGCGCCCGAGCCGATGCCTCGGGATCGAGCACGACGACGGCATCGGGGGCGAGTGCGCGCATCGAGGCTTCGCAGGGAAGAAGCGGGCTCGTGAGCTGCAGCCCTTCGGCGATGGCCGGCAGTGCCAGCCGTGCCTCGACATCACGGCGGATCAGCCGGTTCACCAGGCGGCGCGCCCAATCAGCGAGCTTGGCGTCCTGCTCTGATCCGACGAACATCACGAGCGGGCGGCGCGGAAACGGCGACCGCCCGAGCTCGGACGCAACCCGAAGCTCTTCGATCGGCTGCCACGGATCGTGCACGTGCGCGCCGGGATCCAACACCAGCATTTCGGCGGCGACATCCACGACACCGTCGGTCACCGCGAAGCCGACGCCCGGCCGCAGCAACACCGCGCCGCGCGCCGACGGCGCGGTCAGCTCGACTGCGACCGTTTCGGGCTCGAGCGATCGCCACTCCGCGCACACTCGATAGCTGGCGCCCGGCGGCAGAGGCCCGGTCGGGGCGACGACTCCGGCGACATCGGGAGCCGACCGTTCGAGCTGACGCTCGAGACGCTGCCGGGCGACCTCGTCGAGCACAAGACCCTCGGGCACGACGAGACGCGACTCACCATGGGAGCGCGTTGCGGCGCCGTGACCTCGCCGTTGCTCAGGCTGCCGCACCTGCACTCCCGCTCCTGCACGCCGTCGTGGGCCGAATGAGTTCGGTCATTCCGGACATCCTGTCGGCAAATTCCGGTGGGACACGACCTCGCCGTCCCAACAGCGTAGAGAGCGCCGGGCCGGCGCTGCCACCTGCGCCCGGACCCGCCTGCAGGTGACTCGCGGATAGGGTGCCGAGACCCGCAGCGGAGACGGCCAGGAGCGGCAAGGCAACGCCGGATGGATTCGCACGAACCGCCCCTTCCGACATTTCTCATCATCGGCGCCCAAAAGAGTGCGACGAGATGGCTGCGCTTGAACCTCGGACTTCATCCCGACGTCTACTCGGCGCCGGGCGAGCTCGAGTTCTTCAACAACATCGAGAGGTCCGAACACGGCGTCGCGGCCTATAGAGCCCAATTCGAGGGCTGGTCGGGTGAGCCCTACGTCGGCGAGGCGACCCCCGGCTACATGTTCTGGCGCCACGATCCCCGCGTGGTCGCAGGACGCATCCGCGACACGGTCCCCGACGTTCGTCTCATTGCGATCTTGCGAAATCCCGTCGACCGGGCGCATTCCGCGGTGGTGCACCACATCGAGGGCGGGTCGTTGCCGGCGGGGGCGCAGGTGATGGACGTGGTGCGACGCACACCGCCCGAGCGCGATCCGTTGGGCATCGTCTCCGGGGGTTGGTACGCCGCCAGCCTCGAGCCGTACGTCGAGTTCTTCGGCGACCGGCTGCTGGTGTTGCTTCACGACGACGCCGACGACGACCCACGAGGCGTATACGACCGGGCACTACGCCACGTCGGCCCGGCTCCCGACTTCGTCCCGGCCGAGCTCGAACGCGTCCGCTTCAGCTACCAGCAGCGCCCGTCGGCAGAAGGCCGGGAGCTGACCCTCGACGAGCGTCGCGAGCTGTACGAGTTCTTCGCCGACGACATACTAAAGCTCGAGAAGATGACGGGCCGTGATCTCTCGCTCTGGGAACCCGACGCCTGGTAAGGCGCCGGTGTCATTCGTCGTTTTTCGCAACCGCCTCGGGCTCGGGTCGAGCCGTCCGGTCGGCTTCGAGGGCCGCGAGCTGACGGTCGCGTTGCCGAAGTGTCTCCTGCAACTTCACCGTCATCGC
>DASQHW010000062.1:0-2021 GCA_035631895.1 Acidimicrobiia bacterium
AACCTCCAAGCAGCCGACGCCACGTTCGCGGAGAACGCTCGGTTCTATACGCCGGTGCTTCCCGATCCGGTGTCGGGCAAGTCCCACGTGATTCGGCTCGTCGCCGTGCTTCTCAAGACGTTCCAGGGCATCCACATCACTGCGGAGCTTCAGTCGGCCGATCACTTCGCGCTCGCGTTCGACGCCCACATCGGGACGGAGCCGATTCACATCTTCGACCTGATCACCTTCGACCGCACGGGTCACATCGTGACGTTCGCGTCCCACGGGCGTCCGTACTCCGGTATCCGCGCCCTTGCTCTTGCGGTCGGGCCCCACATCGGCGACATCCTCAAATAGTCCGGCGTTGCGACGTCCCCGCGAGCGTGACGACACGTCACGTCACGGTCAGGGTGCCGTGCACGATGGTGGGCGCCGCAGGGCACGTCCGAACTGAGCCGGCCCCGGTACGGTTGGCGAGAGAGTTCCCCGACCCGAGCACGGCGGCAGGTCCGTGAATCCTCGGTGAACAGCGTTGGCCGTGTTCCGGTACGTCAGCTAGCCATGACGGTGCCGACGAGGAGTCGCCGGCAGACGAGGGAGTCACATGAGACGGTCGGGAGTCGTTCCGCTTGTTCTCATGTCGGTGATCGCGCTGGCGGCGTCGATGCTCGGCGCGTCCGCAGGTGCCGGAGCAACGTCTTCGCACAGAGCGCACGTGCGCCGCGGGGAGATCGGGCCTTCCTTACTGCTGACGGCCAACGGCCGCCGGCTGCGCCCCGCGGGCCGGCTCACCGAGGTCGGTGACTTCCCTACCGGTGGCGCGCTGACACCCGACGGCCGCTTCTACTGGGCTGTCGATTCGGGCCACGGCAAGGACGGCGTGCATGTCGTCGACGTCGCGACCGGCGCGGTCGTGCAAGTGCTGCCGTTGCCGGGAGCATACGGAGGCATCACCTTCAGTCCCCGCGGTGACGCCGCGTATGTCTCGGGCGAACCTCGAGGCAGCACGGTGCCGTACGGCCCGACCGTCGCCGATGCAGGAGACGCGGTGCACGTGTTCAGTGTCGACCCGGCGACCGGTCGAGGCGTCGAACGCACGCCGATCGAGCTCCCGGCGACGACGGGCGGCACCGCGCAGAAGCAGGGCGGTCGCCTCGGCTGGCCCGAAGGCCTCACCGTCACACCGGACGGCCGCACGCTGCTGCTCGCGTTGAACCAAGCCGACAAGCTCGCCATCGTCGACCTGACAAAGCCTGCGCATCCTGTGCAGCTCCTCGCGGTCGGCAGATTTCCGTACGACGTCGCAGTCGAGCGACACGGACACGCGGCCTATGTGAGCAATGAGCTCGACGGCACGGTGAGCGTGGTCGACCTCGCGGCGAGAGCCGTGATCGGAACCATCGGCGTCGGTGGTCCTCGTGGTGATCTGGAAGCGCATCCGGAAACATTGCTCGCCGACCCCGGACGAGATGCGGTGTACGTGACGGTGACGAACCGCGACACGGTCGTCTCGCTCGATACCTCGACGCGCAAGGTGGCGCGGACTGTGTCGGTCGGGCGCAAGGAAGGCATCGGCACCGCGCCGCTGGCTCTCGCCGAGACGTCGGACGGTCGCACGCTTTACGTTGCAGACAGCGGCGAAGATGCCGTCGCCGTGATCGCGCTCGAGCCTCGGGAGCGAGCTCCGCGGCATCGAGGAGACGCCGACACGTTCGCCCTTGCCGGCCGGATCCCGACAGCCGCCTATCCGGCCGCGGTCGCGGCCACCCCCGATGGTGCACACCTCGTGTGGCTGGCCGCGAAGGGCCTCGGCGCCGGCCCCAACCCTGCGTACGGCGAGAACTGGGCGAACAGCGGGGCTGCGCCGTACGGCACAGTGCTGCCTCGCGGTTCGCCCGAGACATACGCGGCGTCACCGCGGGGACTGAAGGCGATGCCTCCGTATGCTCCCGGCAACGGCAGCACTTGCACGACCGCGCCGGTCGCGACGTCGACGACATGCACGCCGTCCTTGCCGTGGCCCGAATCGACAGCCCAGT
>DASQHW010000063.1:0-2308 GCA_035631895.1 Acidimicrobiia bacterium
AACTTGCGTGGCCGGCGGCCCCATAAGGGCCCTCTGCCACGCAAGTTCGCAGGCGACGTGAGGAGGATCAGCGAGTCGGGGCGACGACCCCGAGGTTGTCGATAGTGATGGCAGGTGCCGCACCGAGCCACGAGTGCGACACGTACAGGAGGACGCCGACGTCGCCGGCGTTACGAAGCGGGGCGGGCGTCGTCTCGGTAGCGGTCGACAGCCACGCGGATGGTTCCTGATCCTGTTGGCGCCACACCTTTGCCTGCAGCGTGGTCGTGGCGGTACCGCTGACCACGAACCTGGACCGCAGGACATCGCCGGGTCGGACGGCGAGGCCCGCCACACTCGTCGACGCAAGGACGGTTTCCGTCCCGCCCATGGTGCGAACGAGGTAGGTCGCGACGGATCGGTCGGGCATGTACCGGAGCTTGAGCCGGTAGTCGTTGCCGTCCGACACGCGGCGACCGATCAGCGAGACGTACGCGCCGCCACCGCTCGCGGCGCTCTGGAGCGCGACGTCGATGGTGAGATCGACGTCCGCGTGCCGGACCGCCGTGAGATACGCCGCCCGGCTCTGCGCGACGGCACCGCCGATACGGCCCACGCCGTTTCCGACAGAGAAGCTCGACGCAGCGGCGGAGACGGTCCACGCGCCACCGAGGTCCGCGTTGCCGAGACCGTTCGCGACACTGCGGCCGAACGTGTCCGAGGCGTCCTTGGCGACGGGCTTGGGGCCGGGGTCGCCTCCAGTGCTCCTGACGAGCGTGCCCGACGCCTCCTGACCTGTCGCCGCCCGGAAGCTTGCGAGGTCGGTGTACACCGCGGGGTTCCCGCGGCCGCGGGACCACACGACGAGGTAGGTCGGGAGCGCGTCGTTGGGCCGAATGTAGACGTCGCCGTCTGCTGTCACACCCATCTGCTCGGCGCTTCTCGTCTGGGTGTAGTCCTCGACGCACAACATGCAGTTGCCCGCCGCCTGGTCGGCGAGGACATTGCCGGCGACGCGAACCGGACCGACCTGCCAGGTCATCGTCGGATCGGGGAACGGCTGGCGCTTGTCGCGGCCGGCCGTCGATGCGCTGGTTGGCAGGCGGGGGTCCTGCACGATGTTGATGCTTCGGTCATTGCCCGAGAAGCCGTTGTGCTCGATGGACACACTGCTCGTGTTGTTGACCTTGATCCCGTATCCGCCGTTGCCGACGACGGTGTTGCCCGTCACGACTGCCTTGGACGAGATCTCGAGCGAGATGCCGTGCTTGGCATTGTGGCTCATCTCGTTGTTCGTCACCGTCATGTCGTACGACGACTCGTCGATCCACAACCCGGGCCCGTCGTTGTCGTCGAACACGCTGTCGCGCACCGTGATACCGCGAGTCCGTCCGATCTTCGCTCCTCCCGACACCGGAGAAGTGTTGAAATGCTCCGTGTTGTTGTGCACGGACTCGACATGGTCGAGTGTGAGCTGATCGGCGTACGAGGCATTGATGCCGAGCATCCCGCTGTTTGCGACACGAACATTGCGCACGATGACGCCGGAGGTTGTTGCTCCCGATCCGACGTGAAGACCCGTCGTGGCGGAGTCCGTGATCTCCACGTTCTCGATCAGCACGCCGTTGTTCTCCACGGTGACGGCGCCCATGTCGGGGACCGACGGCGCGAAGCGACGGACGCCGAGGCCGCGCACGACGCTGCCGGCCGATCGGATCATGAGCGCGCGCACGAGGTCACTTGCGCGCACCTCTCTGCCCTCGGGGCTCGAACCCAGCCAGAGCCGGCCGGCGCCGTAGTCGACGTAGAACGTGCCCGGCGCCACCTGGGACACCGATCCGACCTGGCGCTGGGCGACGCCGTCGATCCACACCTGGTCGGGATGCGCCGCCATGGGAAAGCTCGGATTCACGAATCCCCAGTTGGCCGCGGTGTTGTCGGCGGCGCCGCGCGTGTAGGTCGCTGACGCGTCGAACTTCACGTTCCAGCCACTCTTGCTCCACCGGCCTCCGGACGACGCCCAACCCGTCACGGGCACCGATCCGTCGAGCCACACCGGCTCACCCGGCCACGCCTGAATGGTGAGACGTTTGCCCGGTGGAATGACGACTGATTCGTGATACGAGCCCGCTCGCAACACGATCGTGGCCCCGGACGGTGCAGAGGCAACGGCGTGTGCGAGCGTCCGCAAGGGCGCCGATGTCGTCCCCGCGGCCGCGTCGTTCCCCGAAGGCGAGACGATGATTGCCCCGGACGGCACGGAATAATTCGCAGCACCCACCGTCGTGCCCGCACCGCCGATGGCGCTTCCCGCAGTGCCGACCGGCAC
>DASQHW010000064.1:0-4309 GCA_035631895.1 Acidimicrobiia bacterium
CTTGTAATCAATCTGCGTCGCGACCACGCCGGTCGCACTCACGAGGTCGCCGAGCGACGGCCCGAACGAGCCCGCGAGCGAATCACCACCGACCCAGAGGCGCAGCGGGTGCGCGTGATCCAGCGCGCGTACCGGCTTCTGCTTGTTGGCGGCAGCGACCTCGGGCAGCTCGTTCGCGGGACCGAGCGGTGACGTGGCTTGCTCGGACGCGTGGCTCTTCGATGTCGCGTCGTTGTTGAGTGCGTACGCGGCAACCGCGACTGCCGCCGCAACGAGAACAACGATCGCCCCAACCGCCACGCGCGTCTTCTGACGGCGGCGTGCGGCGAGGCGCGCACGGCGAGTCTCGTCGGGCAGAGGGTCGGCGCCGGCCGGATCGATGTCGGTCATCGCGGAGTCCGTCGAATGGTAGTTGCCGCCGGGACGAGGTTACCGACGGCCCCCGATCAGGCGGTTCTCGGAGCGTCGGTCGCCGCGTCGTCGTCGCCCGACCGCCCCCGTTGTGTCCGGTACAGCTCGGCATAGAGCCCGCCGCGAGCGAGCAATTCCGCGTGAGAGCCGGATTCAACGATGCGACCACCGTCGACGACGAGGATGCGATCGGCGTCCACGATCGTCGAGAGGCGGTGCGCGATGACAACCGCGGTGCGTCCGCGCAATGCCTCATCGAACGCGCGCTGGATCGCGACCTCCGACTCCGAGTCGAGGTGTGACGTCGCCTCGTCGAGGATGACGATCCTCGGGTTCTTGAGCAACAGGCGCGCGATCGCGAGCCGCTGCTTCTCGCCGCCCGACATCCGGTAACCGCGTTCACCGACGACGGTGTCGAGGCCATCGGGCAGCGATGCGACGAGGTCCCAGATGCGGGCGCGGCGCAACGCCTGTTCGAGGTCGTCGTCAGAGGCGCTCGGCGCGGCGAAGCGAAGGTTGGCGCGGATGGTGTCGTGGAAGAGGTGCGGGTCCTGCGGCACCAGGCCGATCGCCGCGTGCAGCGAATCGAGTGTCAGGTCTCGTACGTCGTGTCCGTCGATGCGCACCGCCCCCTGGACGGCTTCGTGGACGCGTGGCACGAGCATTGCGATCGTCGTCTTGCCCGCACCCGACGGCCCGACGAGCGCCACCGTGTCGCCGGGCTCGATGACCATCGAAAGGTCGCGCAGGATCCATTCGCTCGGTTCGTCGCCGCCGGGTGTGCCGGGTGCTTCGAGGGATGCCAATGACACGTCCCTGCCGGGTGGATGACGGAACCAGACGTGTTCCAGCTCGATGCGGCCGCGCGGCTCGGCGAGGTCGACCGCGTCGGGCCGGTCGGTGATTGCGATGGGGAAGTCGAGCACCTCGAAGACGCGTTCGAACGACACGAGCGCGGTCAGCACGTCGACTCGGGAGTTCGTCAGTTGGGCCAGCGGTTGGTAGATCTGCTGGACGTACAAGACGAACGCCGAGACGGTGCCGGCCGTGATGGTGCCGGAGATCGCGAGGTCGCCGCCGACCCAGTACACGATCGCGGTGCCGATTGCGGTGACGAGCCCGAGCGCGATGAACAGCACTCGGCTGTACATGGCCGTGGTCACACCGACGTCGCGCACGCTCGCGGCACGGGCCGCGAACTCGTCGCGCTCGCGGTTCGGGCGACCGAAGAGCTTGGCGAGCATCGCGCCCGCGACGTTGAATCGCTCGGCGGTGATCGTGTTCATCTCGGCGTTCTGTTGCATGCCGAGGCGCGCGAGCCGCTGGATCCGTGGACCGAGCCACCGGGCAGGGGAGATGAACGCCGGAAGTGCGATCAGGGTCAGGAGCGTGACGCGCCAGTCGAGGCGGAACATGATTGCAAGTGTGACGGCGAGCTGGATGAAGTTCTGCAGCACCGTCCCGAGTGTGCTCGTGACGGCTTGCTGCGCGCCGATGACGTCGTTGTTGAGACGCGATTGCAGCGAACCGGTCTGCGTGCGCGTGAAGAAAGCGATCGGCATCCGCTGCACGTGATCGAACAGCGCGACACGGAGGTCGTAGATGAGGCCTTCACCGATGCGCGCCGAGTAGTACCGCTGGACCAGCGACAGCACGCCGTTGGCGAGCGCGAGCCCCACGGCACCCAATGCGATCCACATGACGAGCGTGCGGTCGTGGTGCGGGATCGCGGTGTCGAGCAGGCCCTTCAGCAGCAACGGCGAGACCGCGGTGGCCACCGAAGCGGCAACGACGGTGACGATGAACGCGATCAGCTGCTTCGTATAGGGCCTGATGTAGCGCAAGACCCGGCGCATGACCGCGCGGTCGATGCGGCGCTGGGCGATCGTCTCGTCGCGCCGGAACCCCATGATCGTGCGATGGTCCATCATCGAGGGTCGAGGGTACCGGGCGGATACGACCGTCCGACCCCTTCTAGGCTCCGGACATGAGCCCGATCGTCACTGATCCCGACGTCCGGCGCGAGCTCGTCGAGACGGTTCGCCGCTTCGTCGCCCGCAAGGTCGTTCCCGTCGCGTCCGAGCTGGAGCACGCGGACGCATATCCCGAGCGCATCGTGGCGCAGATGAAGGAGCTCGGCTTGTTCGGCATCGCGATCCCGGGCGAGTACGGCGGCCTCGGCCTCGACCTGCTCACATACATCGGCGTCATCGAGGAGCTCGCGTACGGCTGGATGTCGTTGTCCGGCATCGTGAACACCCACACGATCGCCGCGCACCTCGTCACGCACCACGGCACCGAGGCGCAGAAGCAGCGTTGGCTCCCCCGTCTCGCGACCGGCGAGGTCCGGGGGTGTCTCTCCCTCTCGGAGGCGGACGCGGGGAGCGACACCCGGAACATCTCGTGTCGAGCGGTGCGCGACGGCGAGGAATACGTGATCACCGGAACGAAGATGTGGGTGACCAACGGCGAACGGGCAGGAGTCGTCGCCCTCGCTGCGCGCACCGACGAAGGGATCTCGTGCTTCATCGTCGAGAAGGAGCCGGGCGAGAAGTTCGGTGGCATCACCGTGAGCCGCAACATCGGCAAGCTCGGGTACAAGGGCATTGAGACCGTCGAGATGCAATACGACGGCCACCGCGTGCCCGCCGGCGCGCTGCTCGGTGATCCCGGGCGAGGGCTCTCGTACATTCTCGGCGCCCTCGAAGTGGGGCGCATCAACATCGCGGCACGTGCCGTCGGTGTGGCGCGCGCGGCGTTCGACGCGGCGCTGACCTACGCACAGGAACGCCGCACGATGGGCAAGGCGATCGCCGAGCATCAGGCCATCCAGTTGAAGCTCGCCGACATGGCGACGAAGCTCGAAGCCGCCCGCTTGCTCACGAAGTCGGCCGCGGAGCGCAAGCAGTCCGGCGAGCGCGCCGATGTCGAAGCCGGCATGGCGAAGCTGTTCGCGAGTGAGGCAGCGTTCGAGATCGCGACCGAGGCGCTGCGCATTCACGGCGGCGTCGGGTACACGACCGAGCTGCCGGTGGAGCGGTACTACCGCGATGCCCCCCTGATGATCATCGGCGAGGGCACCAACGAGATCCAGCGTCTCGTGATCGCGCGCGGCTTGCTCGCGCGCGCAGCGGCGAAGCACTAGCGGGCCACACCGTCGCCGGGGCGGTCACGAATTGCGACACATGTGTCGGCAACGGTGTCCGGGCGCGTGCCGTGACGACGAGTGACGTGGCATGCATTGCCCCCTTTTGAGGGTTCAATCGCGCTCGACCGGATCGATGATCGTCGGCAAGCGGCGGGCGTGAGCTTCGAGTCATACTTTGCAGCGATGGCGCGGCATTCGCTCATCGCAGGCGTAGCGGCAGTCGTACTACTCGCGGCCAGTTGCTCTGGTGGCGGAACGAAACACGCGGGGCAAGGCGGGGCTCCGGTGATACCGCTTGGGCCGTGCCCGACTGAGACGCCTTACAGCACGGCAAACCCTGGGGTCGAAGGCCTTGCGGAGCGCTTCGTGCCGCTCAAGGCGATGCGCGCGAGGATCTGCCTGTACGGGTCCGGTCTGCTCGATACGAACGGAATCGTCACCAACGCCGCGGCGGTCGCAGACCTCGTTGACGCAACGAACACGCTCCAGCGCATCCCGCCCGACCAAATCGGCGCTCGGTCTTGCGATCCGGGGACGTTGCTCTTCGTCACGTTTGCCGATGCCGCGCACAGCATGAACGTCTTGGGCGAGTACGGGTGCGCCTTCGTGACGAATGGTCGCCTCACCGTGCGCCCTACCCGTGCGTGGCTCGACAGGCTCAGCACGGTCGCGTCGGAACTCGTGGCAGGCCGGGTGATTCCTCTTCCCACCGAGTCGCCTCATTCCGTGGCCTTGGAGGGCCAAATCCAC
>DASQHW010000065.1:0-3158 GCA_035631895.1 Acidimicrobiia bacterium
CGGGGTGCGCCACGTCGACATGCCGTGCACCGCCGAGCGAGTCTGGCGCGCGCTCCAGGCATCGTGAAGCCGTTCGCCACGCCGATGCTGCGGGTCACAGAGTCGCAGTACCGGACGATTGTCGGGAACTGCTACGACGGCCTGCCGGACGAGGCGTGCGGCCTGCTCGTCGGACCGTTGAGCCCGACCGATGAGCCCACGGGTGCCGTATCGGAAGCGCGGCCCGCCCGGAATGCCGATGCATCGGCCCGCACCTACACCGTCGACCCCAAGGACATGCTGACGACGATGCGCGCGGCCGAGGCCCGGGGCGAAGAGATCATCGGCGTATGGCACTCGCACACGCACACCGACGCATACCCCTCCGAGACCGACGTCCGCCAGGCCGTCGACCCGTCCTGGGTGTACGTGATCGTGTCGCTGCGCGACGAGGCCCCGGTGCTCCGTGCGTACCGCATCCGCGATGGCGGGATCGCCGAAATGGCCGTCGCCCTCCAGCCGGGCTGACGCGAACCCCCGGGCGACCGATCCGAGGAAGGCCGGTTGTAACCTGCCGGCATGTCCGTCGAGATCAAGCTTCCCACCGTGTTACGCGCCCATGCCGACGGTCAGTCGACCGTGACCGTCGACGGTGCGACGGTCGGTGAGGTGTTCGACGCGCTGATCCAGCGCTATCCGGCGCTCCGCGGCAACCTCCTCGACGACGCGGGCGGCCTGCACAAGTTCGTGAACGTCTACAAGGACGACGACGACATCCGGTACCTCGACGGGCTCGACACGAAGGTCGGCAATGGCGACGTGTTGTCGATACTGCCGGCCGTCGCCGGCGGCTGATGGCGCGATACGACGATGTCCTCGGGCTGATCGGCAACACGCCCCTCGTCGGAGTGCACGCGCTCTCGCCGAATCCCGACGTGCGGATCTGGGCGAAGCTCGAGGGCCAGAATCCCGGCGGATCCTCGAAGGACCGCATCGCGCTCAAGATGGTGGAGCTCGCGGAGCGCGACGGCGTGTTACGGCCGGGCGCGACGATCCTCGAACCGTCGTCCGGCAACACGGGGATCGGGCTCGCGCTCGTGGCCAAGTTGCGCGGCTACGGGCTGCGCGTGGTCATGCCCGAGAACGTTTCGGTCGAGCGGCGCCAGCTGCTCGAGATCTTCGGCGCCGAGATCACGCTGTCGCCCGGTGAGGAAGGCAGCAACGGCGCGCTCCGCATGGCCGAGAAGATCCACGCCGACGAGCCGGATCGTTACGTCTTGTTGTTCCAGTACGGCAACCCCGCCAATCCGCTCGCACACTACGAGGGCACCGGACCGGAGATCCTGCGGGACTGCCCCGAGATCGACGTGTTCGTCGCGGGGCTCGGCACGAGCGGCACGCTGATGGGCGCAGGCAGGTTCTTGAAGGAGCAGAAGCCCGACGTGCGGGTGGTCGCCGTCGAGCCCCCCGCCGGCGAGCTCGTGCAGGGCCTGCGCAACCTCGACGACGGCTTCGTACCGCCGATCTTCGATCCCGCGCTCCTGGACCGGAAGCTGATCGTGCGGCCGCGCGACTCCATCGAGTGGACTCGCCGGTTGCTCGAGGATGCCGGCGTGTTCGCAGGAATCTCGTCGGGTGCCGCGGTGGCGGGCGCGGTGAAGACCGCGACACAGATGGACCACGGAACGATCGTGACGCTCCTGCCCGACGGTGGTTGGAAGTATCTCTCGTCCGGCGCCTGGACCGACCCGATCGACGAGGTCGTCGAGCGCGCAACCCGTATCAACTACTGGTGAGCGACGACGTCGCGCGCGCTGCCGCCGTGTTGCGCGCGGGTGGGCTCGTGGCGTTCCCCACCGAGACCGTCTACGGCCTCGGTGCCGACGCGTCCAACGCGTCCGCGCTGCGCCGCTTGTACGCGGTCAAGCGACGACCCGCCGACCACCCGGTGATCGTGCACGTCGGTACGGCCGCGCAGCTGGACGATCTCGCCGTGGACGTTCCCGCGGTTGCGCGGATCCTCGCGCGCGCGTGCTGGCCCGGCCCACTCACCCTCGTGGTGAGGAGGCGGCCGGGTGCGGTGGCCGACGAGGCGACCGGCGGGCGCGACACCGTCGGCGTTCGGGTTCCCGATCACCCTCTGGCGCGTGCGCTGCTCGACGCGTTCGGCGGCCCCGTGGCGGCCCCCTCGGCGAACAGGTTCGGCAAGGTGAGCCCCACGACCGCTCGGCACGTCCGTGACGACCTCGACGGAGACGTCGACGTGATTCTCGACGGCGGACCCTGCGATGTCGGTGTCGAGTCGACCATCGTCGACGTCACCGGAGACGCGCCCGTCGTGCTGCGCGTCGGCGGTGTCAGCGAAGCGCGCCTCACCGACCTCTTGTCGCGGGCGCCCGATCGATTGACAGACGGAGAAGTTGCCGCGCCCGGCACGTTGCCTTCCCACTACGCGCCGAACGCGCGTGTCGAGCTCGTTCGCGCGCAGGACATTCCCGCTCGCGTGGCGAGCTTGCGAGCCTCGGGCAAACACGTTGCCGTACTGGACGCGCCGGGCGATGCCGCGGAATACGCGCGTGTGCTCTACGCGCGCCTGCGCGACGCCGATGCACGGCATGTCGATGTGATACTCGCCACTGTTCCCGAAGACGACGGCTCCATCGGCGCTGCGGTTCGTGATCGCCTCGAACGAGCCGCGCGGGGGTAGCGTCCTCGCGGATGGCTCACGACGAGCGACCGATCGGGGTGTTCGACAGTGGACTCGGCGGGCTGACGGTGGTACGGGCGCTGCTCGATCTGCTCCCCGGCGAGCATGTGCTCTACTTCGGCGACACGGGCCGGTTCCCGTACGGACCCAAGCCGGCGGAAGACGTGCTGAAGTTCTCGCTCGAGATCGCCGATCTGCTGCTCGAGCGGAAGGTGAAGATGATCGTCGTCGCCTGCAACAGCGCGTCGGCGGCCGCGCTCGGCCCGCTGCGTGCACGGGTCGACGTGCCGGTCGTCGGCGTGATCGAACCGGGATTGCGGGCTGCGATCCGCGTGACCACGACCCGCCGCGTCGGCGTCATCGGCACCGTGGGGACGATTGCCTCGGGTGCCTACCAGCGGGTAGCCGCCGACCTCGCCCCGTCGTGCACGCTGACCTGCGCCGCCTGCCCGGGCTTCGTCGAGTTCGTCGA
>DASQHW010000066.1:0-1730 GCA_035631895.1 Acidimicrobiia bacterium
GTCCGCAATACGGTCGTGATGCACGCGACCGTGTTCTCCACCGGCATCGGAGACGCGATGTGCAGCGGGCGTCACTTCGGCGCAACGGGGGAGTACGAGATCGCGGCGAAATACTGCCTGGACCCGTACGCCCAGATTCCGCTGCCCCGCCAAGAGGTGGTGCGGAACCGCGAGAACACCAACGCAGCCATCCGGTTCGTTGTCCACCATCCCCTCGAGGAAGCACGGCTGTGGTTCTGGCGCGGATACTTCGGCTACCGCGACGACCACGACGCGCTCCAGGGCATCGCACTGGACCGCGGCCACCTCCTTCACGACTCCCGAATCGTCGACGTGCTCGAGAGCGTGTCCGACGCGTACTACCACGTCATGCTCGTCCTCGCGTTGCTGGCACTGCCGCTGTTCCTGCGCCGGGACGGACCGCACCGTGCGTGGCGCCTGTGCCTGCTGCTCGCGGGTGTGCAGGGAGCGCTCGTGCCCTTCCTTCTCTACGGCGATCCCCGATACAAAATTCCCGCCTTACCGTTCATCGCTATCGGTGCGGCGGTCCTGTTGTCACGCGTCACGATCGGCCGCTCGCCGCGGCTTCGCGACGCAGAATACGGAAGTGCCGACCGGGAGCGACACGCGACCGACGACGGCCTGCACGATGCGAGTGAGGAACAACGCCGCTCGGTCGAAGACCGGTGATGTCATGTCGAGACCGAGTCGCGGATTGCTCGCGCGACGGCGGCGCACTGCCCACATGGGCAAGGCGAGCCAGCTGAAGATGTGGGAGAGGAACAGCACTTCGAAGCCGCCCTGGTCGAGCTCCGACCGCAATGAGGCCGCCGAGTAGCGACGGCGGTGCCCCAGCACCTCATCGCTCGCGCTCCAGAGTCGAGGGTGGCCGGGAACGTTCACGATCAGCAGGCCGTCGGGCGCGATCACGCGGCGCGCCTCCACCAACGCGCGTCGCGGCTCTTCCAGGTGCTCGATGACGTCGAGCAGGAACACGATGCTCGCGCTCGCGCGCCGAAGCGGGAGGCGCGTGACATCGGCCCGCATCGTCTCGAGCGGAAGTCGGAATTTCGCTTGCGACACGAGCTCCGCACTCGTGTCGACGATCAGCGTCCGCTCGGGCGGCCAAGCGACGCGAAAGGTCACCGTGCCGGAGCCTCCACCGAGGTCGAGGAGCCAGCCATCGCCGGGCCGCCAGCGCCGCACGGCCCAGGCAACGAACGCGGCCTTGCTCCGAAACCACCAGTGCGCGTCGTCCCCCGGCATGTTGCGTGCACCAACCGACGATTTGATGTTGGCCCTGATACGAGGAAGCGCGCGGAGCATCGCGATGCCGTCTCGCAGGACGTGCACACGCGATCCCTGGTCGTGGTGCCACTCGATCGGGACCTCCTGCACGGCGATCCCGAGTTGCTGAGACATGGCGACGACCTCGACGTCCCACGCGAATCCCTGTTCGTTGCACCGCCGGAGCACACGGTGCCACAGCTCGGTACGCGCAGCCTTCGCGCCGCATTGGGTATCGAGGATGCCTGGCGTGACCGCTACCTGCACGGCGCGGTTGTATGCGCGGCCCAGAAACTCGCGAGCGATCCCTTCGTGGCGCGTGATCGTCGAAGCCGCGACGTCGCGGGAGCCGATCGCGACGACGGGCGCACGACGAGCGGCGTCGATGACGCGCGCGAGATCATGGATCGGTGTGGAGAGGTCCAGGTCGCAGAAGGCCGCGA
>DASQHW010000067.1:0-1972 GCA_035631895.1 Acidimicrobiia bacterium
TGGCAGGTCGATCGCCGAGCCGCCGACTGCGACCGCGTGTTCGCCGCCCAGCAAGAGCACGCTCTCGATCGCCGGCTCGGAGACGGCCACGAGCGCGTTGTCTCTCGCCAAACACCGTTGGCCAGAGGCCGGAAGCGCGTCACCGAAGCGCAATCTGGGATACCCGGTGATCGGATAGCCGACAGTCTGTTGCGAGTGCCGACGCGACAGCTATCCCTATTCTCATCCCTACAACTCGCCACCACTCGCCGGGCGAGACGGACCGGCCGACTGAATCGGGCCTGCTCAGCGGCCGTGCGGACGCTGGCCGAACGAGGCGAAGTGAGCTACACGATCTTCGAGGGGACCTCGGAGATCCAGCGGCTGGTGATCGCCCGCAGCATCAGCGGCATGCAAATTCCTTGATCGTGCGCGTGTTGCTGCATAGCCACGCCGGCGCGTCGCGCGGTTTGTAGAAGGCGGATGCGGTGCACGCCCTGGCCCGGGGGCGTCGTCATCCCCCTCCACTCCGTCTTTTGTGATTGCCTGGTGCGGTGCGGGCAGGGGGGCAATCACATACGCAGACGTTTCTCTTCACCGACGTGGAGGGCTCGACGACGCGCTGGCAGGCCGACGGCGCGTCGATGGCGCGGGCGCTCGCCGACCACGACGACGTGCTCAATGAGGTGATCCGCGCGCACGGCGGCGAAGTGTTCAAGCACACCGGCGATGGCGTGTGCGCCGCGTTCGCCAGTGTGACCGCGGCGGTCGAGGCGGCACTCGTCGCGCAGTCGAGGCTGACCCTTCCTGTCCGGATGGGGTTGCACACTGGTGAGCCGGAGTCCCGGGCGGGCGACTACTTCGGGATGACATTGAACCGCTGCGCGCGGATCATGGACGCCGGCCATGGCGGGCAGATCTTGCTGTCTTCGGTAACACGCGCGCTGGTCGACGACATGGAGTGCCGTGACCTCGGCGCGCACCGTTTGAAGGGCCTCTCGCGTCCCGAACACATCTTCCAATTGGGCCACGCGGAGTTCGCGCCGCTGCGGGTGGCGGAGGTCGCCCCGACAGTGCCGGTGGCGTTGAGCTCGACGGTCGGCCGCGAGACACTCGTTGCCGAAGTCGGGGTTCTGCTGTCGTCGCAACGCCTCGTCACACTCGCCGGCGTCGGGGGCGTGGGAAAGACGCGCGTCGCAGTGCTCCTCGTCGAGCAGTGCGCATCCGAATTCGACCTCGTCACCTTCGTCGAGCTCGCTGAAGTGAGCGACGCGAGCGGCCTTCTTCCGGCGCTCGGTCGCGCGACGAATCTCGCGTCGCCATCGCTCGACAGCGTGACGACTGCATTGTCGGAGCGCCGTGTCCTCGTTGTCCTCGACAACTGTGAACACGTCATCGACGCCGTCGCCGATCTCGTCGAGACGATGCTCTCGACGTCGCCGACGCTGACGGTGCTCGCAACGAGTCGCGAAGGTCTCGCCGTCGACGGCGAACATCTCGTCGCGGTGCCTGCGCTCGCGATACACCACGGCGCGGCAGACCTTTTCGCGACGCGCGCTCGTAGCGTCGACCCCGCGTTCGACCTGGAGCGCCATCGCGAGACCGTCGAAGAGATCTGCCGGCGGCTCGACGGACTGCCACTGGCCATCGAGCTCGCCGCGGCACGGATCGCCGTGCTCGACCCGGAGTCGCTGCTCGCCCGGCTGGACGAACGCTTCGACGTGCTGACGGGCGGACGGCGTCGCCGCTCGCGCGATCGACAACGGACGTTGCGGGAAACGGTCGCGTGGTCGTACCAGCTGCTGGATGACGATGAGCGGGACGCGTTCGCGCGGTGGTCGGTCTTCGCCGGCACGTTCGACCTCGAGGCGGCAGGTGCGGTGCTCGCGCCGCGATCGGCGGATGCCGCGGTAGCGATCGACCTCGTGGATGCGCTGGTGGCGAAGTCGCTCCTCGTTGCCGTCCAGATCGACGGACTGCACCGTTACCGCTA
>DASQHW010000068.1:0-10835 GCA_035631895.1 Acidimicrobiia bacterium
ACACGAGTCAGCCGCAGGACGCGAACAACTGGACCGGTCATCACCAGCAGGGCAACTCCGTGCTGTGCAAGCCGGCGTTGCAGCGTGAAGCGCTGGTGCTGGCACTCGCCGTCGGGCAGGGCGCGACGGTGGGGGCGTATCCGTCGAACGTGCCGTCGGTGATCCAGTCCGACCTCGACTGCATCGTCGTCGTCGGGGCTTAACGCATCAGCCGGTCGCGCAGCGGTCCCGTCGAGATGTCGATCACCGTCCACGCCATCCCGAGGGCACCTTCGGTGACGGCGCGATCTGCGGACGCATTGATCGCCGCCGCCGCGAACTCGGGTTGGTGATTCACCGCTCCCGCCGTGTCGATGCCCAGGCACGGATGGATCGACGGCATCGCGAGAGAGATGTTCCCCATGTCAGTCGAGAACGTGCCGGCGCCGTCGTGAGATGGCGGCCGTCCGATGGCTGCGGCATTCTCACGGAACACCTCTCCGATGTCGAGGTCGTGCTCCATCTGTGCGTAATCCGGGCTCACGTTCTCGACGGAGAGTGACGCGCCGGTCGCGAGCGCGCCGGCCTCGAAGCAGTGCATGACACGGGGTCGCAGCTGGGCGAGCTCGTCGATCGTGCGCGCCCGTGCCATCCACAGTCCTTCGGTGTGGGCGGGCACGATGTTGGCCGCATCACCGCCGTGAATGACGACGCCGTGCACCTGGTCCGTGGCGCGCAGGTGCTGCCGCAACAAGCCGATCGCCACCTGCGCGACGGTGCAGGCGTCCGCCGCGTTGACACCGAGCTGCGGGGCGAGGGCCGCGTGCGCTTCGCGGCCGGTGTACTGCACGCGCATGTGCGCGACCGCCGTGACACGTGGGTACAGGTCTTCGTTCGGCGTCGGGTGCACCATCATCGCCGCGTGCACACCGGCGAACGCGCCTCGCTCGAGCATGAGCACCTTGCCGCCACCGCCCTCTTCGGCGGGAGTTCCGACGACGTGGAGCGTGATGCCGAGCTCGTCGACCAGCGGCGCGAGCGCGAGCCCTGCACCAACCGCGGTCGCCGCGATCACGTTGTGCCCGCAGGCGTGCCCGATGCCCGGGAGCGCGTCGTATTCGGCGCAGATCGCAAGATGGAGCGGACCGTTCCCGACGGTGCACGAGAACGCCGTCGGCAGGTCGCACACACCCATCGATACGTCCAGGCCCGCATCGGAGAGGACGCCGGCGGTCCATGCGCTCGAGCGTTCCTCTTCGAACTTCAGCTCGGGGTACGCGTGGATGCGGTGACTGAGCGCGACGAGCGTGTCGCGGGCGTCGTCGATGGTGGTACGGGCGGCCGTCTTGGCGTCGATACCGCTAGCGTCGCACCGTGCTCGACGCCGACGCAACGATTGCTGCACTGAGCCGACGCCCGGAGCGCACCGCGCTGCTGGTCGACTTCGACGGATCCTTGTCACCGATCGTCGAGCGCCCCGAGGACGCGCGCGCCCTCCCCGAGGCCATCACGCAGCTGGGCCGTCTTGCCGCGGGTCTCGGGCTCGTCGGCATCGTGAGCGGCCGGCCGGTCGAGTTCCTTTCCACACACGTAGCGGTCGCCGGCCTGACGTACGCAGGTCTCTACGGCATCGAGCGATGCAGCGACGGCGTCCGGTCGGTCGACCCGCGTGTCGAGCCGTACCTCGACGCGGTGGCCGCCGCGACCTCCGACGCTCGGGAACGCCTTCCCGGCGAGCTCGTCGAGCCCAAGGCCGGTGTGAGCGTGACGCTCCACTGGCGCCCGAGCCCCGAGCGTGCCGGCGCCGTGACGACGGTCGCAGAGGAGCTTGCCCGCCGTCACGGGCTCGCCCTGCTCCGCACGCGCATGGCGGTCGAGCTTCGGCCGCCGATAGGCGTCGACAAGGGCGACGCGACGCGCGCGCTCGTCGACGGCTTCGAGGTGGGCGCGTTCGCGGGCGACGACACCGGAGATCTGCCCGCGTTCAAGGCGCTCACGGCTGCGGTGGACGCGGGCGCGCTCGGTGAGGCAGTCCGTATCGGCGTGCACTCGCCCGAAGCGCCGCCGGAGCTCGTGACGTGCGTCGACGTGCTGGTCGACGGACCGGCGGGCCTGGCTGCGCTATTCGCCCGCGTGGCGGATGAGATCGCGTAGCCAGTCGCCGGGCGTGCGTGCGGCCGCCAGCGCACGCAAACGCGTCGCACGCGCGGCCCGCTCGTCGAGAGGAAGAGCCAGGGCGGTGTCGAGCGCGGCGGCGGTGTGCTCGATGTCGTAGGGATGCACAGGAATGGCGGCCGTGCGGAGCTCTTCGTAGGCGCCCGCTTCCGGCGACAGGCACAACACGCCGTCCCGGCGATTGCAGACGGGCCCTTCCTTGGCGACAAGGTTCAAGCCGTCGCGCAAGGGGTTCACGATCAGCACGTCGTAGCGCTCGAGCCCCGCGACCGACCGCGCGAAGTCGTCGCGGTCGTCGAGCACGATCGGTGTCCAGTCGCGCGTCGACCAGCGTTCGTTGACACGCTCTACGGCCTGTGTGACCTCGCTGGCGTACGCGAGGTACTCCGCGAGCCCCTGACGCGACGGGTACACCATCGCGACGAACACGACACGACCACGCAGGCCGGGCCGCGCTTCGAGGAGGCGGTCGAACGCAATGAAGCCGCGGACGATGTTCTTCGACGGCTCGATGCGGTCGGTCCGCATGATCACGAGGCGTTCACCGACAGTGTCGGCGAGCCCCGCCGCAGCGGCTCGGCACGCGGAAGACGCCGCGACCTCTTCGAGCGCGCCCGCGTCCGGTCCGAGCGACGCCGCGAACGGTGCCGTGATCTTCGCCCCCCGGCCGAGCACTTCGCGAGCCGATCGTCGGTACGCGTCCGCCCAGCGCTGCGTGTGGAACCCTGCCGGGCCGGAGGCCAATGACGCGCACAGGTCGTTACCGACGTCGTCGGGAAGGATGGAGATGTCGTCGGGACCGCAAAACGGCGTGTGCGTGAAGTGCAGGACCCGCAGGTCGGGACGGCGCTTGCGAAGCTGCCCGGGCACGAGGGCGAGTTGGTAGTCCTGGACGAGGACGATGTCGTGATCCTTGGCTTCGCCTGCAACCGCTTCGGTGAACGCCTCGTTGACTGCGACGTACGCGGCCCACGCGTCACGGAAATGGATGTCGAAGCGCGGTCTGCGGATGCGGTCGAAGAGATTGTGGTGCAGGAACCACAGCACGCCGTTCGCGATGACGTCGTAGTGCAAACGGTGTTGCGCGACATCGAGCTCGAGCAGGCGAAGGTCGATGTCGAGCCCGTCGGTGGCCCCCGCGCGAGCGGCATCGAGGTCCTCGTCCGAGAGCGCGGCGGCGATCCACGTCGAGTCGTCCTTCTCCGCGAGCAAGGGGCCCAAGGCGCTCACGATGCCGCCCGCGCCTCGGCTCGCATCGAACGTGCCCGCGGCGTTGCGCCGGAAGCGGTACGGGCCGCGGTGCGACAGGACGATCATCGCAGCTCGGTGAACAGTCGCAACCAGTCCTCGAGCTCTCGGGTCGACAGGAAGTTCTTCCGGACGTGCTCGCGCCCCGCGACGCCCATCTCGTTCGCGCGCTCGGGGTCACGAAGCAGGTCCGCAGCCCGCTTGGCGGCGGTCTCGACGTCGTCGACGAGGTACCCGTTCACGCCGTCTTCGATCTGCAGCGTGATGCCCCCGCACCGCCCTCCGACGACGGGCCGCCCTTTCCAGAACCCTTCGCTGACGGTGAGACCGAAGCCTTCACGCAACGACTTCTGCATCACCACTTCGGCGGCGCGCTGGAACGCATTGATCTGCACGTTGCCGATCTGCTGGATGTTCGAGAGAAGATGCACGTTGGTGTCGCCGGCTCGTGCCTCGTTCGCGAGCTCCCAGTAGTGGAAGCCCTCGGGGTCGTCGGTTGCCATCGAGCCGGCCAGCACCAGCTGCACGTCGGGGATCTCCTCCCGGACGATGCGATACGCCTCGATGACGCCGATCGGGTCCTTCCACGGATCGAAGCGGCTGACCTGCACCATGAGCGGGTCACGCACACGTACGCCGTACTGCTTCAGTATCTCGTCGACGAACGGGAGCGGAAGGTCGAGGTTCTTCACCGACAACGGATCGATGCACGGCGGCGCGAAGACGACGCGCTCCATTGACAGGCTGCTCGGGACGAACTGTGGCATCGTCCAGACTGACGCGTCGTACTGTTCGATGAACGGCCGGAAGAATTCGAACACGCGCGCGTTGGCATCGGTGAGGTCGATGTGACAGCGCCAGATCCACTTCGTGTCCTCGGGAGACAACCCCCGAGCGCGCACGTAGTCTCGCAACGCCGCCGGCTGCGGGTCGTGGATGACGACGAAGTCCCAGTCGCCTTCGATGAGCAGTGCGTTGTCGAGCACGCGTTCGAGATAGACCCGCTCCATTGCCTGGGTCCATTCGATGTCGGCGCCCTGCAGTCCGTTGTGCACGCTCTTCGTGACCGCGAAGAACTCGTCGCTGCCGTGGATGACCTGCCATTCGGCGTCGATGCCGATGTCTTGGAGGAGCGCGACATGGGTTGCGAGGAGCTCGGCGACACCGCCACCGTACGCAGTGGCGTTCACGTGGAGCACACGGGCACCGCGCAACGGCTCGGCCAGCTCACGGATCCGCTCCAGTGTCCCGGGTTCGACCACGGCGGCATAGTCGTCGAGGCTCTTGTCGAGCAAGGGCACGCGTTCGAGCAACGTCGGCTCTCCTGGGGCGACGGACGGTCGGTGCAGCGGCCAATCTATTCGACGTGCCGACAGCGGTCGCGTGTCCCGACAAGTTCAGAGGCACATTGCGTGCCGACGAGGCTGCACATGCGATGGCCGCAGGCCTGCGGCGAGCGGGTTTCGACGACGTGGTCGAGATGCCGATGGCCGATGGTGGAGAGGGGACACTCGAGACGCTGCTGTCGGCGCGCGGCGGTTCGCGACGCCGGACGCGTGTGACCGGACCGCTCGGTGCGCCGGTCGACGCGGAATGGGCAGTGTTGCCCGGCGGCGTCGCGATCGTCGAGATGGCGCGTGCGAGTGGGCTCTCACTCGTTCGGGGTCGCAACGATCCGTTGCGGGCGAGCACGCGTGGAACCGGCGAGCTCATCGCGGCAGTGCGCGGACAAGGGTTCAAGCGCATCGTCGTTGCGGTCGGAGGCAGCGCGACGACCGATGGCGGCTTGGCCGCGGTCGAGACGCTGCGCTGGTCGCTGCAGGGGCTCGACGTCACTGTCGCGTGCGATGTCGAGACGTCCTTCCTGGACGCGGCGCGTGTGTACGGTCCGCAGAAGGGCGCGACCGAAGCACAGATCTCGTTGCTCACGCGGCGGCTCGAGATGCTCGCCGGTCAGTACCGCGCCCGCACGGGCGTCGACGTGACCAAGCTCGTGGGCGCGGGTGCTGCCGGTGGGCTCGCGGGCGGACTGGCGGCGATCGGCGCGCAGCTCGTGCCGGGTTTCGACGCGATCGCCGAAGCGGTGGGTCTCGAGCGCGTCCTCGAGGGAGCCGATCTCGTGCTCACCGGCGAGGGAAAGCTCGACGGCTCGAGTCTCGCGGGCAAGGTGGTGGGCGGTGCGCTCGCGTGGGCGGACGACCTCGACGTCGCGCGCGTGGCCATCATCGCCGGTCAGGTCACCGACGACGCGCGCGCGGCGCTCGCGGCGCGCACGAACACGCAAGTGCTCGCCCTCACGGATCGCGTGTGGCAACCGGCGGAGGCCTACGAGCGTGCCGCCCTGCTCTTGGAAGAAGCGGCTATAGAGGCCGGGCGAACCGCGCTCGGTACGCGGGAAACGTGATGATGGGCGGACGCTCGCGCACCACTACAGGCTCCACCATGCCGGCGCGTCGGAGCGCCGTGGCGGTCACTTCCAGCGCCTGCGGGGACAGCTCGTCGAGGGGACGATTGCGATGCTCCCGCATGCCCAGGTCCACCTGCGCGATCGCGTCCCGCCCGAATCGCTCGGCGACGTCGATCAACAGTCCGATCTCGACGCCCCAGCCCTCCACGAAGGGCAGCGCTTCGAGCACCTCCCGGCGTGCGGCGTACTCGCCCCCGAGTGGTTGCGAGATGTCGGCGAGCTTCGGGAACAGCAGCGAGAGCAACGGCCGCGCGGCCAGCTCGGTGACCCGGCCGCCCCCGGTGGGCGCGCCTTCGAACGCCCGCGTATAGGACGCTTTTACCAGCAGCGTGCGGGCGTCGGTCACGAGCGGCCGGCACAGGCGTTCGATGTACTCGCCGTGGAAGTTCCGCAGATCGGCGTCGAGGAAACAGATGATGTCGCCGGTGCACGCGAAGAGCGACTTCCACAGCGCATTTCCCTTGCCCGATCCCGGACCGGCCTCGGGCAGTACCGCCGATTCGGCGACGACGCGCGCACCGGCCGCCGACGCGATCGCCGCAGTCGAGTCGGCGGAGCCGTCGTCGATGACGACGACCTCCTCGACCATCGTGCAATGGAGGGCCTCGCGCACGATCGACGCAATGGTCGGCCCCTCGTTGCGTGCCGGGAGGCACACGGAAATGGCCACGGGAGAAGCGTAGGGGAGCGTGCTAGGGTCTTCGCTCAACGCGCTCATCGAGAGCGGCCGAGGGACAGGCCCTTTGACGCCGCGGCAACCAGCGTGATGCCGGGTGACCGAGTGGATCCCGACATGACGCCAGGTGCCAATGCCTGACCGATGAGCAGCCGAAGAGCGGCCACGGCGAACGCCGGAGTCGCTCCAGGCGCTCGGAGCGCGTCGAGAACAAAGGAGACGCGCTCATGGTGCACGTGCAAGGCCTTCGCTGTCGGGAATGCGGTCGCGAGTACGAGACTGCGCCCGTCTACACGTGCGAGTGGTGCTTCGGCCCGCTCGAGGTCGCATACGACTACGACGCAATCGCCCGAACCGCCAGCCGCGAGAAGATCGCCGCCGGACCCGCGTCGTTGTGGCGTTATGCCGATCTGCTCCCGGTCGCCGCGGACGCAGCTGTGGATCTCGGGACCGGATACACCCCACTGGTGAAAGCCGATCGGCTCGCCGCCGAGCTCGGTCTGGGTGACCTGTGGGTGAAGAACGACACCCGCAACCCGACGAACTCGTTCAAGGATCGCGTCACGTCGGTCGCGTTGAGCAAGGCACTCGAGTTCGGTTTCAAGGTCGCGGCGTGCGCATCGACCGGCAACCTCGCGAACTCCGTCGCGGCCCACGCGGCGCGAGCGGGTCTGCGCAGCTACGTCTTCATCCCCTCGAACCTCGAGCAGGGCAAGGTCGTGACGACCGCGATCTACGGCGGCAACCTCGTGGCGATCGAGGGCAACTACGACGACGTCAACCGTCTGTGTGCGGAGCTGGCCGGCGTGTACGAATGGGCCTTCGTCAACGTGAACATGCGACCGTTCTACGCGGAGGGCAGCAAGACCCTCGCGTTCGAGACCGCCGAACAGCTCGGTTGGCAGGTCCCCGACCACGTCGTCGTCCCCGTGGCGAGCGGCTCGTTGCTCACCAAGATCCGCAAGGGTTTCCAAGAGCTGCATCGTGTCGGCCTGCTCGACGACGAGCCCCGGGTTCGCGTGTCGGGCGCGCAGGCGCTCGGATGCTCGCCCGTGGCCCGAGCGTTCATCGAGGCGTCCGACACGATCCGGCCGGTCAAGCCCGACACGATCGCGAAGTCGCTCGCCATCGGGAACCCCGCCGATGGGTATTTCGCGCTCGACGTCGTCCGAACAACCGGCGGTGGGTTCGCGGCCGTCACCGACGAGGAGATCGTCGAAGGCATGCGTCTGCTCGCGCGAACGGAGGGCATCTTCGCCGAGACTGCCGGTGGCGTGACGGTCGCGACGTTGAAGAAGCTCGCCGCCGACGGCGTCATCCGTCCCGACGAGCGCGTCGTCGTGTACATCACCGGCCACGGCCTGAAGACGCTCGAGGCGGTCTCGCCGTCGTGCGGCCCGACTGCGACGATTGCCCCTACCCTGGATGCGTTCCACGACGCCTTCGACATCGAGGGGAACCAGTGAGCATCACGGTGCGCATCCCGACCCAGCTCCGCAGCCTCTCCGGGAACGCGGCCGAGGTGCAGGTGGAGGCGGGCACGGTCGCGGAGGCCCTGAAGGCGCTCGACGGCGCGCACCCCGGTTTCACCGAGCGCCTGTTCGACGAGTCCGGCTCGCTGCGCAGGTTCGTGAACGTGTTCCTCGCCGACGAGGACATCCGCTTCCTGCAGGGGACCGACACGCCGGTCACCGACGGTCAGGTGGTGAGCATCGTCCCCGCAGTCGCGGGCGGCTGAGATCCGGTTTGCAACGCAAGCGACCCGGAACGGTCGCGTTCGTTGCAAGCAAGATTCAGCGGGATGCGACGTAGAGGGAGTCCGCGACGCGAGTCGGCACGCGGTGCTCGCCGGTCGTGGTCTTCACCGACACGCCGTCGCCCTCGTGTGCGATCACGGTCGCGTCGCAACCGGGCATGAGCTGCGCCCCGGCGACGAGGAGAAGCGCGTCGCCGGACAGTTCGAGCCGTTCACTGACGCGTACGACGACGACGGGGCCGGACTGCGCCTGTGAGAGCGGGACGGTCGGCAATGCCGAGCCGGCATTGTGGGAACCGGGAATCGGGTTGCCGTGCGGGCACGTCGCGGGATCGCCGAGCAGCTGTACGAGCTTCTCCTCGACGTCGGCGGAGATGGCGTGCTCCCAGCGCGCGGCTTCGGCGTGCACCTTCTCCCACTCGAGCCCGATGACGTCGACGAGCAACCGCTCCGCCAGGCGGTGCCGGCGCACCACGGTGGTCGCGAGCCCGCGCCCTTTCTCGGTCAGGTGGAGGCTGCGGTCGCCCGCGAGCTCGACGTATCCCTGGTCCTCGAGCCGGGCGACGGTCTCGGACACTGCGGCAGCCGAGAGACCGAGGCGCTCGACCAGCCGGGCGCGGAGCGGCACGATCCCTTCCTCTTCGATGGAGAGGATCGTCTCGAGGTACTCCTCGGTGGTGTCGTGCATCTCCGCCACGGGCCCAAGGTTACGGTCACGCGAGCCCCGTTCGACGGGCTTGCACTCGTCGGCCGCGAGTGCCAAACTCGTTTAGCACTCTGGTACCTTGAGTGCTAACCAGTCCGCCCACACCTGCAGCCCGCTCGCTGCTCTGAGGGAGAGATTCCGCATTATGCCGAAGCAAATTGCCTATGACGAGCACGCCCGGCGGTCACTCGAGGCGGGCATGAACAAGCTCGCCGACGCCGTCCGCGTCACGCTCGGGCCCAAGGGCCGGAACGTCGTGCTCGAGAAGAAGTGGGGCGCCCCCACCATCACGAACGACGGTGTGTCGATCGCCAAGGAGATCGAGCTCGAGGACCCGTACGAGAAGATCGGCGCCGAGCTCGTCAAGGAAGTCGCGAAGAAGACCGACGACGTCGCCGGCGACGGCACCACGACCGCCACGGTGCTCGCATGGGCCATGGTGCGCGAGGGCCTGCGCAACGTCGCAGCCGGCGCGAACCCGATGGACCTTCGCGTTGGCATCGGGACCGCGGTCGAGGCGGCCGTCGATTCGATCAAGTCGATGGCCAAGAAGGTCGAGACCGACCCGGCCGCGATCGCCAACGTCGCCGCGATCTCCGCGGCCGACAAGGAGATCGGCCAGATGATCGCCGAGGCGCTCGAGAAGGTCGGCAAGGACGGCGTCATCACCGTCGAGGAGAGCCAGACGTTCGGCATGGAGCTCGACCTCGTCGAGGGCATGCGCTTCGACAAGGGCTACATCTCGCCGTACTTCGTGACGGATCCCGAGCGCATGGAAGCCGTGCTCGACGACGCATACATCCTGCTCGTCTCGAACAAGATCAGCGCGGTCAAGGACCTCTTGCCCGTGCTCGAGAAGGTCATGCAGAGCGGTCGCCCGCTCGCGATCATCGCCGAGGACGTCGAGGGCGAGGCGCTCGCCACGCTCGTCGTGAACAAGATCCGCGGCACCTTCAAGTCGGTCGCCATCAAGGCACCCGGGTTCGGCGAGCGTCGCAAGGCCATGCTCCAGGACATCGCGGTCCTCACCGGCGGCCAGGTCGTCTCCGAGGAGGTCGGCCTCAAGCTCGAGAACATCGGCATCGAGCTGCTCGGCCGTGCCCGCAAGGTCGTGGTGACCAAGGACGAGACGACGATCGTCGAAGGTGCCGGCAACAAGGGCGACGTGCAGGGTCGCATCAACCAGATCCGGGCCGAGATCGAGAACACCGACTCCGACTACGACCGCGAGAAGCTCCAGGAGCGCCTCGCGAAGCTGTCGGGTGGTGTCGCGATCATCAAGGTCGGCGCCGCCACCGAGGTGGAGCTCAAGGAGAAGAAGCACCGCATCGAGGACGCCGTACAGACCACCAAGGCTGCGGTCGAGGAGGGTGTCGTGCCCGGCGGTGGCGTGGCGCTCGTACGTGCCCAGGCGAAGGTGCTCGAGCACGCGGCCGGTCTCGAGGGTGACGCGGCGACGGGTGCGCGGATCGTCGCCCGCTCGCTCGAGGAGCCGCTGAAGCAGATCGCCGTCAATGCCGGTTTCGAGGGTGGCGTTGTCGTCGAGAAGGTGAAGAACCTCAAGGGTGCGAACGGTCTCAACGCCTCCACCGGTGAGTACGAGGACCTCGTGAAGGCCGGGGTCATCGACGCGGCCAAGGTGACACGTTCCGCCTTGCAGAACGCGGCATCGATCGCGGCGTTGTTCCTGACCACCGAGGCGGTCGTCGCCGACAAGCCGGAGCCCCCCGCAGGTGCTGCGGGTCCCGGCGGCGGCGGCATGCCGGGTGGCATGGGTGACATGGACTTCTAGGAGTCCCGACACTCGAGTGCGTCTCGGGCGCCCCGG
>DASQHW010000069.1:0-5218 GCA_035631895.1 Acidimicrobiia bacterium
TGAGCAGGTCTTGCTGGTGGGCCGCGGTGCTCTGGAGGTCGTGACGGGCGACGTCGACGGCGTGCCGGCGCGTCAGCGCTTCGGCCTTCTGCTTGTCGAGGACGCGTCGCTGGATGGCGAGCGACTCTTCCGCGACGCGCAACTGATCGAGCAGGTGGGTGTCCTGCGCGGCGGCGGCCTGCCCGTAGCTCGCGGACGCGCCCAGCTCCCGCACGTCGGTCACGTTGACCTGCAACGGGTCGGCGTTGCCGGCATCCATGTACAGCGCGGCGGCGCGCCCGGCGAGACGCGCACGCAATGCGTCCGCGTCGCGCTCGGCAGCGGCGACATCGCGTTGGCCGGTCAGGATCTGTGCGTTCGCGCTCTCGACGGCGGTCTGCGCTTGCACCAGCTGCTCGTCGAGCACGTCCGCCTTGGCATAGTTCGCTTGGATCTGCGTCTCGAGCTGTCTCGCCTGCGCCGTCTTCGCCGCGAGATCTTCCTGCGGCGAAAGGGCGTTCGCCGGCAGAGCGACGATCCCGGTGAGTGCAAGGGTCACCGCGAACAACAGCACACGGGCCGCCTGCCGTCGGGACGACACGGAGGCACTCCGGTTCGACAGGTGACATCGCCTAAGCGGCCGGGGCACGGGTGACGACACTAGACCGTGACCCCCCGCCGGAGTCGCATCGGCAACATCGGCTGGCGAGAACGGTGCGAACCGGCCAAAAGGGTCACTCCTGGCGCCAACCGCCGGGGAATGCCGTCGACGCAGCCGAGCCCGCTGCCCGTCGTCCATCGGTCCATGTGCGTGGTCCGCGTCGATCCGGGTGCGGTCATCGCATCGTGATCGTCGCGGCGCGCGCCACGAGGTTGGAGGTGCCGCATCGGTAGTCTGCGATGTGTGGCGTCAAGCGTCTTCGCCCGGGATGAGCGGGATCATCACGTAGAAACGCCAATCGACGAAGCATCGTCGTTCGGCGACGACGCGAACAACGTCTGGTCACGGCGCGCCACCTCGGCACTCGTGGCGATCGGTTGCGCGGGGACGACCATGATCGTCCTGGCGGGGATCATCAATGGCCCCCGGGGCACGCATTCGGCCATCGAGCGCGATGTGATCGCGCTCGTCCCGAGCGGCGTCGCGGGTGGAGTCTGTTCGACAGTGCTCCTCATCGCGGGACTCATCGCGGTCTTCGGCGCGTGGCTCGTCCTCGGTCTTCGGCTCCGGAGGGGCGCCCCGCTCAATCCGCTCCGGCGGCTCGCCGTGATATGGGGCGTTCCTCTCGCTCTCGGGCCTCCGATCTTCAGCCGCGACGTGTACAGCTACGCGGCTCTCGGCAAGATGGTCAACACGCACCTCGACCCGTATCAGGTCGGGCCTGCGACGCTGGGGGCGTCGCACTTCGTCTCGCCGGTCGGATCGGCCTGGCTGTACACACGGTCGCCCTACGGCCCGCTCTTCATCGGGTTCGCCTCCCGTGTCGTGCAACACAGCGGCGACAGCGTGTTGCGCGCCGCAATGATGTTGCGCGTCGTCGAGATCGCCGCGCTCGCATGTATCGCGATCGCGCTACCGCGGCTCGCGGTGGCAGCCGGCAAGGATCCGGCCCGGGCGCTGTGGCTCGGAGTGTGCAACCCGCTGATCCTGCTGCATTTCGTCGGCGGCGCCCACAATGACGCGCTCATGGTGGCGTTGATCGTCGCCGGGTTGGCCCTTGCGGTGGCGAAGCGTCCGCTCGCGGCCGTGCTGTTGTGTGTGGTCGCAGCGACGATCAAGGCACCCGCCATCCTCGCCGCGGTCTTCATCATCGCGGAGGCAGTACGCGCAATGCCCCAGGGCCGACGCCTGCTCGGACTGGCTCGGTTGACAGGCGCGGGCGCGGCGGCGTTCACACTCATCACGTGGGCGACCGGCATGGGATGGGGATGGGTCGGGGCGATGATGGTCCCCGGCGAGAACCATCTGCTCCTCACGCCGACGACCGCGCTCGCACAGGTCGTCTCGGACTTCGTCGGTCACGACGCAGCGGTGCTCGCGGCTTCTCGCGGGCTCGGCTACCTCGTCGCGGGGGTGGGCATCGGGTACTTGTTGTGGCGCGCGCCCGTGATCGGCACCACGCGCGCGTGCGGCCTCGCGTTCGCGCTCGTCGTGGCATTCGGGCCGATCGTGCTGCCGTGGTACGCGTTGTGGGCAGTCGTCATCCTCGCAGCGGCCGGCCGCCGCATAGAACGCGGCTACGCGATCCTGCTGTCGGTCGCGCTCTCCATCGTTGTCTGGCCATCCGGTGCCGCGATGCCGGACATCCTGCTCGTCGCGGTCTTGATCAGCCTGTCGGCAGTCGCACTGGCGATCGTGTGGCGGCACGCACGGCAGTGGATCCGCCACGGTCTCGCCGTTGCGATCGACGAGTATCGCAGTCGTGGCCAGCTCGCTCACCTCAGCGACATCGCGCGCCGCGCCCTCCAGGACGGTTGGCGTCAGGCAAGGACCCGCGTGGAACCTGTCCCTTCGGACTACGCCTGAGTCTTGGCAATTTCTTGATCTGAACGGTCCCGCCGCGTGTCGCGGGCGACCCGTAAGGTCCATGTCGGAATGCCCCAACAGCAACCACCGCCGAGGCGACGTCCAACCGGGCCGACGACGAAGGGGCGACGGGTCTCGGCGGCAACCCGCCGCCGCCGGCTTCTCGCCGTCGTGTTGGCCGTAGCCGCGACCGCTCTCGCGTTCACTCTCGGGGCCCGTTCATCACCGCGCCCCGCCCGCTCTTCGGCGACCACGAGATCCCGCGGCACGCGGAAGAGCCCCGCCGTCATCGAGAACATCGTGGCGGACGACGCCGGCTGGCACCTGCCTTCCACGCTCTCGCGGGCGGTCGCGTTCACCGACGGAAGCGGCGTCGTCATCGCCGGCGGCCTACGCGGTGATCAGACGACGACCTCGACAGTCGTTCGTGTGGACGTGAGTACCGGTGCCGTCACGCAGGCCGGATCGCTCACCGAGGCGACACACGACGCGGCCGGCGGTGTGATCAACCAACAGCAGGTCGTCTTCGGGGGCGGCGCGCAACGGGTGAACGACACGGTGCAGCAGCTGCAACCGAATGGTCCGTCGACGATCATCGGGCACCTCCCGCAACCTCGTGCGGATCTCGGCGCGGTGACGATCGGGGGCACCGTGTACCTCGTCGGCGGATACGACGGGAGCAACGCAACGCGCGATGTCCTCGCGACAACTAACGGCCGGGCGTTTCGCACGGTGGCCGTACTTCCCACCGCAGTGCGGTATCCCGCAGTCGCAGCGGTCGGCAACACGATCTACGTCTTCGGTGGTGAATGGGCAGGGACCGAATCGAGCGCGCTCCAGGCAATCGACGTAGCGCACGGAAGCGCGCGCGTGCTCGGTCAACTTCCGAGCCCGCGCAGCCAGGCCGCGGCGGCGGTTTTCGGGAACAAGATCTATGTCGCGGGAGGACGCGTACACGGCGCCACGTCCGCCGACATCCTCAGCTTCGACGCAAGCACGACTCGGTTCACCTTGGTCGGCGAGCTTCCCTGGCCGGTGGCCGACGCCGCGCTCGGTGTCGCAGCCGACCGTGCCTATTTGCTCGGCGGCGAGGCGGAATCAGTCTTGTCGAGCGCCGTGAGGCTTCGGCGTACGACGACCCCCGTAGGAACGTCGCTCGCCGAACGGCAACAGCGACCGTTCGGCGGCCGCCTGCTGATCGCCGATCGAGGCAACAACCGGCTCATCGTCATCGACGCGGCGAAGCGGGTGTCCTGGGTCTATCCGTCCGCGGCAATGCCGCCGCCGGCAGGTGGCTTCTATTTTCCGGACGACGGGTTCTTCGTCGACCATGGCCGGTCGATCATCGCAAACGAGGAGGAGAACAACACGATCGTCCGGATCGGGTTTCCTTCCGGAGCGATCCAGTGGAGCTACGGACAGCCGAGAGTTCCCGGGTCGGCACCCGGCTTGTTGAATCAGCCCGATGATGCCTTCCTGCTGCGCGACGGCACGGTGGTCGTGGCGGACGCGAAGAACTGTCGCATTCTGCATCTCAGCGCGCAGGCCGAGCCGCTTTCCCAGATCGGCACGACAGGGAGATGCGTGCACAACCCGCCGACGGGCATCGGATATCCGAACGGAGATACGCCGCTCGCGAATGGGAACCTTCTCATCTCCGAGATCAACGGTTCATGGATCTCGGAGTACACACCCACGGGCTCGCTCGTATGGACAGTGCACCTTCCGATCGCATACCCGTCGGACCCGCAACAACTCGGACCCGACCTGTACCTCGCTGCCGACTACGCGAAGCCGGGAGGGATCGTCGAGTTCACACGCGAGGGACAGATCGTGTGGACGTACCGCCCGACGAGCGGCAACGGAATGCTCGACCATCCGAGTCTGGCCGAACGTCTCCCGAACGGTCTCATCGCCGTGAACGACGACTACCGGCACCGCGTCGCGTTCATCGATCCCGCCACCAAGACCATCGTGTGGCAGTACGGTCAGACGGACCAGCCGGGCACCGGTCCCGACCAGCTCAACATCCCCGACGGGTTCGATCTCCTGCTCTCGGACAACTCCACTCCGCTGCATCTGCCAACAGGTTGACCCTTGCGCACGACGGGCTGACCGCACAGGCTCGCCGCTCGCCGGCCATGATCTCCCCAGCACCGCGCTCGACGCCACCCGGGCGATCTGGGACGCGTTCAGTAAGGAAGTAGACAAGAGTTCTTGAGGAAACGGTCCCTCGACCCCGCTTTACCGGCGCCTAACGTTCCGTTGACTACCGTGAGTTCTTCTGCATCGCGGACCCCCCTCATGAGCGTCGAAGTCGATCGCGAAGTCGATTCCACCACACCGATTCCTCCATCGCCCTCTCGTCGCGAGCGCGTGCAGACGCGTCGCGAGCGCGTGAAGACGCGTCGCGAGCGCAAGAAGGCGCACCGATCGCGTAAGTACCGGCTCATCCGTTCCGGATGCATCGCCGCGATCGCGATCCTCGTCGCCGTCCCGGCGTGGTCGCTCGGCCGCGTCATGCTCGCCGACAACACGGATCCGCTCGGCGTTCGGGTCGTCGAATGGGCACGAGATCACCATCTCTCGGGCATCGTGAACCGCATCGAGAACTTCTGGTACACGCACAACCAGCCCCCGCGCGGTGGCACGCCGAAGGGCGGTATCCCGAACACACCCGCGCCCGTGGCGTCGGCCGCGAAGCACGCGCCC
>DASQHW010000070.1:0-6724 GCA_035631895.1 Acidimicrobiia bacterium
GCGCGAGACGCGCGCCGGAGGAAGATGCAGCTCGCCGCTGTCGCGATCACGCGAGCCGACGAAGGCGTAGTTCCAATCCTCCGTGCGGCCCGACACCGACGCCGAGATGCGATCAGGTTCCGGACGACGAGGCGGCTCCAAGCTGACCGCGCCTCGCCACGAGAGGAACTTGCCGTACGTGAGCGCTGCGCCGTTCGCAACCTGCGTCGCCAGCGATCGTGCGGGACGATACGACGCGACGGCGGGTGTCGTCCGGAACAGCAGCACGTCGGCACCGTCGGCGAGCACGACGAGCGCGACGACCTGTCCGGGCTCGCTCGTCTCGAGCGCGCTCGTCAACAAGAGCGCGGCCTGTGCGGTGCCGGTGTTCCCGACGCTCGTGGAGAGGTCGTCGACGCCGGCCGCCTTCGACGCGCCGAGCCGGCTGCTGATGCTCCGTACCGCGCGCGCGTGCATGCCGGTGACGATCAGCTTGTCGACCTGGTCCGGTTGCAGCTCGGCGGCTTTGAGGGCGAGGTTCCACGCTTGTTCGACGAGCGGCCCGTACTTGATCTCGCCGAAACGCTCTTCCCATGTGCGCGACCGACGAGAGCCCGGGGTGCGCCAACGTTCGATGAACTCTTCGGTCGCACTCCCACTGCCGATGCACTCGGCGATGACCGGCCCGTCCGTGTCCGAGCCGACGAGTATCGCCGCGCCGCCGTCACCACCCTGCGCCTCGTCCGCGCTCGTGGGCAGGCCGTCGCGCATGTCCGAAGCGACGACCACGATGCAGCCGCTTCCCTCGAGCGCGGCACGCAGCGCCCCGACGCCGGAACGCAACGCGCCACCGAAGTCGACCGCGGGCACCGAACTGTCGAGGCGCAGCGCGGCGTGGATCGCGGACGCGTTGTTCTTGTCGAGGTATGCAGGGTTCGCCGTCGCGAACCAGAGCGCACCGATCGCCGTGTCGGCCGGCGCGGAACGGCGCGCGAAGCGTGCAGCTTCGACGGCCATCGTCGTGGTGTCCTCGTCGTAGCCCGCGACAGCGCGCGTGCCCTTCCCACCACCGGATCCGAACGTCGTCGCGATGTCGCCGCGGTTGAGGCGCCGATAGGGCACATACGCGCCCGCGCTGATGATTCCTCGCATGACGCGGGATTCTACGCTCGACCGCCCGGCAGGTCTCAGCCGGAGCCGCCGAGGTACACGGCCGTAAGGTGTCGCCGTGCACCTCGGCGAGATGGCCAACGCGGGCGCCCTCCGGTATGGCAAGCCGCTCGATGGGGTACGTGTGCTTGCGGCGGAGCAGATGCAGGCATTGCCGTACGCGACGCAGATGCTCGCCCGGCTCGGCGCCGAGGTCGTGAAGGTTGAGCATCCGGTCCACGGGGAGTCGGGGCGGGGCGCGTCACCGGCCATGCTGGATCCGTCGGGGCGCACAGTCGGCGCGACGTACCTACGCAACAACTTCAACAAGCGCAGCGTGGGGATCGACCTGAAGGCTCCCGAGGGGCGCGACCTCTTCCTCGCGCTCGTCGCGCGCTTCGACGTGATCGCCGAGAACTTCAAGCCCGGCACGATGGACCGCATGGGGCTGGGCTACGACACGATCTCCGAGCGGCACCCTCGCGCCGTGTACGTGTCGATCTCGGGCTTCGGCAACACCGGCGACTCTCCGTATCGCGACTGGCCCGCCTACGCGTCGGTCGCCGAGGCGATGTCGGGCATCTACGAGTATCGGAACGGCCCGGATCATCCGCCGGTGACGATCCCCGTGGGTGCGCTCGGCGACATCAGCTCTGCGCTCTTCGGCGTCATCGGCGTGCTCGCCGCCCTTCGCCATCGTGACCGAACGGGTGTCGGCCAGTACGTCGACATCGCGATGTACGACGCGATGATTGCCATGACCGACATCGTCACGAACTTCTGGTCGATGGGTGTGCGCGACGCGTTCGAGGACCGGTTGTCGGTGATCTGCGAAGGCTTCCGGGCGTCGGACGGGTACGTCGTCGTGCAGATCGTCCGCGAGCACCAGTTCGACCGCCTCGCGGATCTCGTCGGCCATCCCGAGTGGAAGGACGATCCCCGGTTCGCGACGCGCGCGGGTTGGGGACCGAACATGGAGAGTGTGATCCGCCCGGCCGTGGACACGTGGGCATCGAAGCGCACGAAGCTCGAAGCATCGCAGGAGCTGACGGCCGCGGGCATCGTCGCGGGACCGAGCAACGCGGCGCCCGACGTGATCGCCGACCCGCACGTTGCCGCGCGTCACATGCTCGTCGAGATGCCGCGCACCGACGGCGTCGCCGAGCCGATTCTCGTGCCCGGGAATCCGGTGAAGCTGTCGAAGATGACCGAGGGCCCCGAGACACGCGTGCCCTGGGTCGGGGAGCACACGAACGAGGTGCTCGCGGAAGAGCTCGGCCTCACCGACGCCGACCTCGCACAGTTGCGCGACCGGGGCGTCATCACGTGAGGCAACTGTAGGATCGTCGCGTGGACTTCGAGTTCTCGCCCGAGCAGCGCGCGTTCGCCGAGGAAGTCGAGCAGTTCCTCGATGCGCACGACGACCCCGAGGTCTTCGATCTGACGCGCGAGAACATGGCGCAGATCGTCGACACACCGAAGCGACGCGCGTTCATGCGCGCAGTGGGGGAGCGGGGTTGGCTCGGTCTCACGTGGCCGAAGGAGTACGGCGGATCCGAAGGCGAAGGCGTGTACGAGTTCCTCCTGAACGAGGCCCTCGCCGCGCGCGGTGGTCCGCAGATCGGCAAGGGTGTCGGCATCATCGGCAAGACGCTCATCGCACACGGCAGTGATTTCCTGAAGGAGAAGTTCCTGCCGATGATCCTGTGCAACGACGTCGAGTTCGCGGTCGGCTACAGCGAGCCCAATGCCGGTTCGGACGCCGCATCGATGCGGTTGAAGGCCGAGAGGGCGGATCGCGACGGCGAACCCGGCTGGCTCCTCAACGGTCAGAAGACGTGGACGACGTCCGCGCACTTCGCAGAGTGGTACTGGCTCGGCACCCGTACCGACCCGAACAACAAGCACCGGGGCATCACGTTGATGCTCGTGCCGCTCGACCAGCCGGGCGTCACCATCAAGCCGATCTGGACGATGGGCGACGAGCGCACCAACGAGGTGTTCATCGAGGACGTGTTCGTCCCCGACGAATACGTCGTCGGCGACGTGAACCACGGCTTCCAGTACATCTCGCAGGCGCTCGACCTGGAGCGCTTCACGATGTTCACCTTCTCGCCCATCGCGCAGCGGCTCGATCTGCTGTGCGACTACGTGAAGACCTCCGAGCGCGACGGCCGCCCGCTCCGTGAGGATCCCGTCGTGCGCAGCCGGCTCGCGCGGCTTGTGACGGAGGCAGAGGTTGCCCGCGTGCTCGGGCTCCGTGTGGTCGCTGCGTCGATGAAGGCCGAGAAGACGAAAGGCGCCCCTCCCACCGTCGAGTCATCCCAGTACAAGCTGTTCGCGACGGAGTTCTCCCGGCGGCTCGCAAATGCCTCCATGGACATCGGCGGCCCGGGGAGCCAGCTCCGCGTCAAGACGAAGGACGCGCCCATGGAGGGCCGTGCCGAGTCGACGTACCGCTACACGGTGATCGACACGATCGGCGGGGGCACCTCCGAGGTGCAGAAGAACATCATCGCCCGGCGCGCGCTCGGTCTTCCCAAGAACTTCTAGCGCGATGCTCGAAGGCATTACCGTGCTCGATCTCGCCAGTGTCGGGCCCGCCGCGCGTGCTTCTCGCTGGCTCGCCGACTACGGCGCGGATGTCGTGAAGATCGCGCCCGTGCCCAACCGTGGCGGCGTGCTCATCGATCCGCCGTTCCATTCGTACGGTGGGCACCGGGGAATGCGGCGCATGCTCGTCGACCTGAAGTCGGACGCCGGTCGCGAGGCCTTTCTTCGCGTCGCCCGCGGTGCCGACGTCCTGATCGAGAGCTTCCGTCCGGGTGTGGTCGACACCCTCGGCATCGGCTACGGAGCGCTCGCCGCGGCGAATCCCGGCATCGTCTACTGCTCCACGAGCGGCTACGGACAGGATGGCCCCCACGCGCAATACGCCGGACACGACCTCAACTACCTCGCGGTCGGCGGCTTCCTCGCCACCAGCCATCCCCGGGACGACGGTGGCCCACCCGTCCCCGGGGCGACGGTGGCCGACAGCGCCGGTGGTGGCATGCACGCGGTGATCGCGATCCTGGCCGCCCTCGTGAACCGCGCGTCGACCGGTGCGGGCGCCTACCTCGACGTCGCCGCCGCCGACGGCGTGCTGGCGTTGATGTCGCTCGCGGTCGACGAGTACCTCGCGACCGGCATCGTGCCCGGGCCGCGCCACGGTCTCCTCACCGGCCGCTACGCGTGCTACGACGTCTATCGGTGCGCCGACGACGCGTGGGTCGCGGTCGCGGCCATCGAGCCGCGGTTCTACGCCAACCTGTGCCGGGCGCTCGATTGCGAACGGTGGATCGACCACCAGACGGACGACGACGCGCAACCGGAGATCCGAGCCGACTTCGCTGCTGCATTCGCGAACAAGACACGAGACCAGTGGTCGGACCTTCTCGCACCGGCCGATACGTGTGTGTCACCGGTCCTGACGGTCCCCGAGGTCGTCGAGCACCCACAGTTCGTCGCCCGGGGCGCGTTCGTCGAGGCGACGCATGCGACGCACGGTCGATTCCGCCAGACTGGTGCCGTGCTTGCGGGGCAGTCGAGACCGCCCGGGGTCGTCGGGCTTCCCGACACCTCGCAGACCGATACGGACGTGCTCCTGCGCGACGCGGGCTATACCGGCGAAGACATCACGCGGTTGCGGAACGACGGAGCGGTCGCGTGAGCGATCTGCCGGCCGACGTCGAAGCGCAGATCGGTCGCGTGCAGTACGAGGTCACCGGTGAGTTCCCGGTCGAGCGCGGCTACATCTGGACGACGTGCGCGTCAGTCGAGAACGGCAACCCATTGTTCTGGGACGACGGTGTCGCCGCCGACCTCACCGGTGGGCCCATCGCACCGCCGACGATGCTCTCGGTGTGGTTCCGGCCGCACCACTGGGCGCCGGGCCGCGTCGCGCAGCCCCTTCCGCTTCAGGTGCATTTCGACTTGAAGGAGACGTTCGGGCTTCCCGAAGCCGTGATGACCGACAACACGATCGTGTTCCACGAACCGGTCCGCCCTGGTGACGTGTTGCGCACGCGCCAGATTCTGCGGTCGGTCAGCGCGCCGAAGACGACGAAGCTCGGCACCGGCCGATTCTGGGTGATCGACGTCGAGTACCTCAACCAAGACGACGAGCTCGTGGGCGTGGAGTCGTACACGGGATTCGGATACCGGCGGGGGGAAGCGTGACCTTCGTGCGCCGGGACGGGATCACACTCGCCGATGTGCACACCGGCGACAGGCTGCCGGAGCTCTCCTACGACGTCAACGCGACGACCATCGTGCTCGGTGCCATTGCGAGCCGCGACTGGCGCCCGATGCACCACGACCACGACTTCGCGGTGCACCGCAACGGGACGCGCGACATCTTCATGAACACGCCGAACCAGGCGGCGTGGTTCGAGCGCTACCTCACCGACTGGACCGGCCCACGGGGACGGCTCGGACGTATGCAGTTCCGGATGAAGGGCTCGGTCTTCCCCGGTGACACGATGCTGCTCGGCGGCACTGTCGAGAAGCTCGAGACCGACGACGCGGGATGCGGATGGGCAACCGTCTCGGTCCGTCTCACGGTCGACGACGACGTCAAGACGGAATGCACCGCGCGCATCGCGCTGCCGAAGACCGACGACGACAATCCATGGGCGCGGCACGGCGAGCGATGGCGGCCGTGACGCAGCGGACAGGGAGCTGAGGTGGATCTCGACTTCACCGACGAGCAGCACATGTTGCGCGAGATGATCCGCGGCGTCTGCGGCGCGTACGCGCCACTCGACACGGTGCGGGCCATGGAGGACGATCCGATCGGCTTTCCACCCGAGCTGTGGAAGCAGATGGCCGAGCTCGACCTCATCGGGCTGATGCTGCCGTCCCGGTTCGGCGGCTCGGACATGACGGCGCTGGAGGGCGCGATCCTCTACAACGAGCTGGGCCGCGCACTCGCCCCGACACCGCATTTCGTGAGTGCCGTGATGGGGGCCGGAGTGCTCCTCCGCGCGGGCACCGCGGATCAGCAGCAGGAGTGGCTTCCGCGCATCGTCGCCGGCGATGCCGTGCTCACGACTGCATGGCTCGAGCCGGACCAGGGGTTCGGCCCACGCGCCGTGCGGACGCGTGCGAGGAGCGACGGCGACGGGTTCGTGCTCGACGGAGTGAAGCGGCACGTGCCCTTCGCCCGCGCGGCGACGCAGCTCGTCGTCCTGGCGCGCACGGGCGATGCGGACGATGACATCGATCTGTTCCTCGTGGATCCGGCGAGCGCAGGGGTCACGCTCACACAACAGTTCACGATCGCTTCCGACACGCAGTACCAGATACACCTCGAAGGTGTGCGGGTCGACGCATCGAGTCGCATCGGCGCCGCGGCCACCGGTTGGGCGACGTGGCAGGCCACCCTGCTCGACGCGATCATCATGGTCGCCGCGCAGGCGGCCGGCGGCGCGCGGTACGCGCTCGACATCACGGTGCAGTACGCGAAGGACCGTGAGCAGTTCGACAAGCCGCTCGGGGCCTTCCAGGCCATCGCCCACTACCTCGCCGACGCGGCGACCGCAGTCGACGGCGC
>DASQHW010000071.1:0-5376 GCA_035631895.1 Acidimicrobiia bacterium
CGAAGAGCTGATGCACACGTATGTTCGGCCCTTCTTCACGGTCGCTCCCGCCCGGCCGCACAAGAGCATCTTCACCGGTTGACGCTCTTCATGCGTGCGGCTGCACCACGAGGTTGGTCGTGTCGACGCGTGAGATGAGCCATGGATATGCGTCACGCAGCGCTCGCTTCCAGGTATAGAAGTTGTGACCCCCGCCGGGGAGTACGTCGACGGCGACTTGCAGACCATCCGCGCGTGCAACATCGGCAAGCGACAGAGCAATTTGGAGATAACGATGGTCGCCGTTTCCAACCGCGAAGACCCCCTGGACACCATCGGAAGCGTCCTTGGCGAACCATGTCGCGGGATCATGCGCGCGCCACGCGGATGTCGAGCCGCGGTACAAGACGTGGATGGTGCGCGCATCCGTCCCGACGGTCGGCGCCGCGTCACCCGAGAAGTCGGCGAACGTCGAGAACCGTTCGGGATGGCGGGTCACGAGCTCCAAGGCACACGTCCCTCCTTCGGAGAGACCTGCGATCGCCCATTGGTGCGGGCTCGCGGCGACATCGAAGTGCTCGATCATGTATCGGGGCACGTCGACACTCAGGTATGTCTCCGCTTGTCCGCGTGGACCGTTGACGCATTCGGTGTCACCCGTGGCGTACCCATTCGCGTCGGGCAGCACCATGACCGGAGCGAAGCCGTGGTGGGTGGCGGCCCAGCTGTTCGCGAGCGCAAGGGCACCGCCACCACGCAGCCAGTCACTCGGAGAGCCCGGCGTCCCCGCAATGAGCATCAACACAGGCAGCCGGGGACGAGGGACCAGGAAATAGACGGGTGGAACCCACAGCCATGCGTTGCGGTGTTGGAAGCCGGATACGAGCGCTGGAAGGTCGACTTGCGCGACGACACCGCCGGTGGGCACCGGCATGGACCCGGCGACCTCGCGTACGCGGTGACCACCGATGTGCGGCGGCAGTCGTGAGAGCAACCGCGCCGCATCGACCTGGCCCGCCAAGGGTGTCCCGAAGAGGTCACCGACGGTTGGAAGATAGCCATAGTGCGCATTGATCTGCATCGCAGCGAATGCGACCAGCGCCGGGATCGACGCGAGCGCGACAGCGCGTCGCCACCAAGCCACCCACCTCCATTGCCACGCGACGGCACCGGCGGCGAAAAGGGGAAGCGCTCCCCAAACGACAAACGAGCGCGGGTAACTGTTGCCAAACCGTGACGGGACGTCGATCACCCCGGCGAGTGCGACGGCACCGACACCCGAGGCGGCCGCGATCACGGTCCAATGCCACGCCGGTCGACGCCGCCACGCGATGTCCGCCAGCAGCGACGCCCAGGCCAGCACGTCAATGCAGGCCGGTAGCCACCCCCCCAGCAGCGACAGGTGCATGAACCACATCGTTGAGCCCACTGTCGGACGTCTCGGCAATTGCTTTCAGGGACACAACGCGTACCCGCTCAAATGTAAGCACACGCACAATCAAAGGTCCACGCGGTACGGGACGGTCTGTTGTGCCGTGGCGCGCTCGCGTATGCCCGGCGTCAATGCTTCGCCTGAGACGTGTCAAGCACGTGCCGTCAAGATGGTCCCACAGACGGCCGCGGCGGATCACCGTCTCCTCGAGCGATGAACGCGCCCATGTCGGCGAGGTGAGCGACGACAAAGGCGTAGTCGTGCGCGCCCGGCGCAACAACGAGGTCGTGCGGACCCACGAGTGAGCCGGCGAGGGCGGCGAAGCGCAAGGCTTCGCCACGCACTGCCGGCTCCGTGTCCGATGTCCCCTCGGCGAGCCAGAAGCGCACGTCGCGCACCGTCTTGATGAGGAGTTCGGGGTCGTTCGCAGACTCGACTTGCCGATCGCCACCGAACACGGAATCGGGATCGTCGATGTGGAAGTACCCGGCGAACGAGGCAACCGCTCCGAAGAGCGCCGGATGGCGGAGCGCGAGATTGGCGGCGCCATAGCCGCCCATCGAGAAGCCGGCGATGATCCGATTCCGTCGGTCTCGCCGATGTGCACCCTCGACGGCGGAGATGACCTCATCGACGATGTACGTCTCCAGACGATCGGCGCCGTCTTCGGAGTCCGCCCACTCGGTGTCGGCATGGAAAGTTCCGGTGCCCGTCGGTGCCGCCAGCACGAACGGCTGCACACCCGACGCGAACATGCGATCGAGCGCCTCTGCGGTGCCCGACGAGAACACGTCCGCGGCTGTTCCGGGTACGCCGTGCAGGAAGTACACCACTGGCAGCGTCGCCGAATCCGGCACGGCCGGTCGGTACACCCACACGTCACGCACGGTCACATCTCGATCCGCCGAACGGACGCTCAGCACCTCGATACGACCGTGCGCGGGCACCGATCCATCACGGCGCGCGCCGAAGGCTGTCACGCCGCTCAGGTTCGCGCTTCGGCCGGCTGTCAGGGGCGTCGCTGAGATCGAGCTCGTCCCCGGCGCGAGCTGCTCGCTGTGCGCGCTGCACGCGATGGGCACGATGATCAGCGTGAGGAGCATCGAGCGGCGACGGAACATGAGATCAGCTTGGCGTCCGAGCCCGTGTGGTCACGGATCGGTCGCGGCGACTCGGAGAAGCGTACCTTCCCTCTCTGTGAGCGACGACACATCGGCATCCAGCGCCATGGAGATCCGCATCGACGGGTCGCCGGGCACACTCGCGGCGGTCGGAGGAGCGGTGCGCGCGATGGCGACGGGCGGCGGCCTCGATCCCGATCGGGCGACGCGGTTCCGTGTCGTCGTCGAGGAGCTCGTACGCGAAGCATTGGCGCGCGAGCACGTGCGCGGCTCCACTGACGTGACCGTGCATGTGCGAGCCGGCGCCGGCACCCTGCAGGTTGAAGTGCACGACGGCGGGGTCCCGATGACGGGGACGGAGAGTCGGAGCGCCCCGTCCCGTCGGTTGGCGGCACTCGGTTTCGTGGACCAGCTGCACATCGCCACTCATGGGAGCGCGGGCAACATCGCTGCCTGTTCGGTCGTCGTGACGGGGCCCGATCGCGCGATTGTCGGCGAGGTACTCGACCCCAGCGCGCCCGACGCCACCGACGACGAAGCGCGCGCGGTCGACGTTCGTGCCATGGAACCAGCCGACGCGGTAGGCCTCGCGCGCTGCATCTACAGGTGTTTCGGTTACACGTACAAGGACCACGCGCTGTACGAGCCCCGCCACATCGCCCATGCGCTGCGCAGCGGGTTGATGCGATCGGTGGTCGCGGTGACTGCGGATGGAGAAGTCGTCGGGCACTCCGCGCTGTTCGTGCAACGCCAGGGTGACCCGGTTCCGGAAGCCGGCAAGCTGGTGGTCGATCCGCGCTACCGCGGGCATCACCTGGCGGAGCGCATGGCGGCCGCGCGTCGCGACAGCGGTCGAGCCGAAAGTCTTGTCGGGTTCTGGGCGCAAGCCGTGACCAACCACGCTGCGAGCCAGAAGGAGATCGTCCACATCGGCGGCGCCGAGGTGGGTCTGCTCATCGGCGCGTCGCCCGCGACTGTCGTGATGGCCGAGCTCGAGAACGTCAACGAAGGTCGACGCACGTTGCTTGCGATGTACACGCCGCTTCGCCGCACGGCCGGCACGATCCACCCGTCCGTAGTGCACGCAACCATCATCGGTGAGCTGCAGAGATCGCTCGGCCTCGACCGAACGATCGTCGTGACCGACGCGTCGCCATCCGGTCCCACGAAGGTGCGGGTCATCGTCGTGCCCGACACCGGCATCGCGCACATCCGAGTCGAGCGGATCGGCAGCGACGTCCTCTTGCGCGTCGCGCACGAGCTCGAGGGCCTCGACGCGTTCGACCTGGGCGTGATCCACCTCGACCTCCCGCTTGCAGACCCGGCCGCCGGGACGGTTGCGAACGCACTGGAACGCCTCGGCTTCTGCTTCGCAGCCTGGCTTCCGGACTTCGCCGCCGACAGCGACGTGCTTCGGCTGCAGCACGTCGGTAGTCACCCTGTCGATGTCGAGCATGTCGTCTGTGCGCGCCCCGAAGGCGAACGAGTCCGCGACTACGTCGTCAACGACTGGCACCGGGTCCGACGCGGAGGCGTCGCTTAGCGCCCATCAGCTGGAGAGGGCTCGATCGTTCGGTGGCGGTGCCGGCTACACGGTTGTTGGTGCTGATGGTGCCGAGGCGAGTCCGGGAGTCCGGTGCCCCGTGCTTCCGGGCTGTTGGTGGCCGTCGCGGTGCACCTGTGCACGTGTGCACGCAAACGACCCACAGCGCCGGCACTGTTTCGAAGACCCGCCCCGGCGAATGTCTGTGTGGCGTGGGTCACAGTGCCTCAGGTTGGGTTCGTACGGCGCCGAGATCGTCTTCTGCTGCAACGAATGGCAGCGTGGACGATGCGTTGATCCATCACCTGCAAGGTGGTCGCCTCGGTGATGGGGAGCAAGTGGCGAACCCGCCGTCCTTCCAGCGATGGAGCGGAGAGGGTTTGTCATGTCGGCGGTGGTCGTGAGGGCATCTCGGGCTCGGATTCGGGTGTGGCGCGGTGCGGGCCGCACCGGCGCGGCGCTTGCCGCGGTGGTCGCGATGTTCGCCGCGGTGGTGGCACCGGCCGCGACGACCCGGGCGAGGACTGTCGCCGATCGCATGGTGCACGTGATCGTCACCGGCGTGCCCGGCATGGCAACTGACGCGACGCGGATCGTGGAGACGGCAGGCGGGCGCGTGTTGCACGCCCTGCCCATCGTGCATGGCTTCGACGCTGTCATCCCTGCAGGCGCGGTCGGCAGGCTGGCTTCGGCCGAGGGGGTCCGCGGCGTGACGCCCGACGTCGGGGTGCACCTGAGCTCCACTCCGCCCGATCCGACGACGTGGCCGGGCGCGACGCCGTACGACCCCAAGAGATATGCAGGGTCGATGTACAACGTCGCGCGCGAGATCAATGCCGACAACATGTGGGCGGCGGGATTCTCTGGCAAGGGTGTCGGGGTGGCCTTGATCGACTCCGGCGTGGCGCCCGTACCCGACATCGCAGCCAACCTGGTGAACGGCCCCGACCTCTCGCTGGACGCGACCGGCGGCTCGCTCGACGGTGTCGACGCGTTCGGTCACGGCACGCACATGGCCGGCATCATCGCCGGCAACGATCAGTACGGCAAGAACCTCACGGGCGCGCAGTACGTGAGCAGCTCGTCCAGCTACTTCTACGGGATGGCGCCCGACGCACACATCCTCAACATGAAGGTGGGCGACGAGAGCGGTGTCGCCGACGTGTCGCAGGTGATCGCCGCTGTCGACTGGGTGGTGCAGCACCGCAACGACAACTCCATGAACACCAAGGTGATCAACCTCTCGTACGGCACCGTCAGCGGACTGGCGTACTCGCTCGATCCACTGGCCTACGCCACGG
>DASQHW010000072.1:0-7620 GCA_035631895.1 Acidimicrobiia bacterium
ATCATCGAGTCGACGATCTCGCCGTTGCCCATCCGATAGCCCGCCCGTGCGCCCGGGAGGACGTACGGCGCCTGGGTCATCGATTCCATACCGCCTGCGACGACGACCTCCGCGTCACCGTTCCGGATCATCTGGTCGGCGAGGTAGATCGCGTTGATGCCCGAGAGGCAGACCTTGTTGAGCGTCATTGCAGGGACGGTCATCGGGATGCCCGCCTTCATGGCCGCCTGCCTCGAGGTGATCTGACCCTGACCGGCTTGCAGCACCTGGCCCATCAGCACGTAGTCGACCTGCTCGGCATCGACCCCTGCTCGTTCCAGCGCCGCCTTGATCGCGAGACCGCCGAGGTCCTGCGCGGTGAAACCCGCGAGCGCGCCGGAGAGCTTGCCGATCGGCGTACGGGCCGATCCGACGATCACCGAACCGGGCATGAGGGCCTCCTTAGGCAACGCTTGTACATGACGAGGCGACCAGTGTAGGGACGGGTGGTACGCGTCCGCTACTGCCCGGTAGCTTGCGCGGATGGCGACGAACAAGAGTGACGGGATCGACGCGATCCGCGCGGCCATCCTCGAAGGCGCGACCGGCGAGCAGCTCGCGAGCATCCCATTGCCGGAAGCTGCGCGCGGAGCGCTGGTCAAGGCCGACGAGCAGGAGATGTTCGCCGGCGTGCCGTCCGAGGACAAGGACCCGCGCAAGTCGATCCACGTCGAGGAGTTCCCGCTGCCGGAGCTCGCGCCGGACGAGGCGTACGTCGGAGTGATGGCGAGTGCCATCAACTTCAACACAGTGTGGACGAGCATCTTCGAGCCGCTGCCGACCTTCGGGTTCTTGAAGCGATTGGGGCGCGAGAGCTACTGGGGCAAGCGCCACGATCAGCCGTACCACGTGATGGGCTCCGACGCGAGCGGCGTCGTGCTGCGCGCCGGTTCGGCCGTGCGGAATTGGAAGCCCGGCGATGTCGTCACCGTGCACTGCCTGCACGTCGACGACCAGGATCCATCGGCGCACGATGACTCGATGATGGCGACGAACCAGCGCATCTGGGGGTTCGAGACGAATTTCGGCGGTCTCGCCGAGATCGCCGTGGTCAAGGCGAACCAGCTCATGCCAAAGCCCGCACACCTCACGTGGGAAGAAGCAGCGTGCAACGCGCTCTGCAACAGCACGAGCTACCGGATGATCGTCAGCAAGAACGGTTCGCACATGACCCAGGGTCAAGCGGTCCTCGTGTGGGGCGCGACCGGCGGTATCGGCGCGTACGCGACGCAGTACGTGTTGAACGGCGGCGGCACCCCGGTCGGTGTGGTATCGAGCGAGCGGCGAGCCGAGTTGCTGCGTGCGATGGGTTGCGACGCGGTCATCGACCGGCGGGCCGAGGGTTACAAGTTCTGGAAGAACGACACGGAGCAGGATCCGGCGGAGTGGTTGCGGCTCGGCAAGAAGATCCGCGAGCTGATCGGCCGAGACGTCGACATCGTCTTCGAGCATCCGGGCCGTTCCACGATGGGAGCGTCGGTGTTCGTCGCCAAGAGGGGCGGCATGATCATCACGTGTGCCGCGACGTCGGGCTACCAGATCGAGTACGACAACCGGTACCTCTGGATGAACCTCAAGACCCTGAAGGGTTGCCACTTCGCGAACTACCGCGAGGCCTGGGAGGCGAACCGTTTGATCGCAGACGCGAAGATCCACCCGACGCTGTCGAAGGTGTACCCGCTCGACCAGACCGGTGAGGCCGCGCTGCAGGTGCACCACAATCTCGTCGAAGGCAAGGTCGGGGTGTTGTGCCTCGCGCCCGAGGAGGGCCTGGGAGTCACCGACACCGCAACACGCGAGCAGCACATCGATCAGATCACGCTGTTTCGCCGCTTCGCGGATTGAGGGCTCCGGCCCTACAATCGGTCGCATGCTGACCGAGATCGATCACGTACCAATCGCCGTCAACGATCTCGACGCCGCGATCGACTACTACCGCGAGACGTTCGGTTGCGAGGTCGCACATCGCGAGGTCGTGGAGAGCGACGGCGTCGAGGAGGCGTTGTTGAAGGTCGCGGACTCCTACGTGCAGCTGCTGACTCCCACTCGGGATGACTCACCGGTGGCCAAATACCTCGCCACCAAGGGCGAGGGGCTCCATCACATCGGCTACCGGGTCGACGACTGTGCCGAGGCGCTCGCCTCCGTGAAGGCGCACGGCGGCCGCGCGATCGACGAGCACCCCCGCCCCGGGAGCCGCGGCACCACCGTCGCCTTCGTGCACCCGAAGGGCGCGTTCGGCACGCTGATCGAGCTCGTGCAGGAATAGCGATCCCGGCACGGAGGTTGAGGCGCCAATGCCCGTGCCGCTGCCGAGCGCCGATGCCGTCAAGTTGACGCCGCCCGACGCGCTGGAAGCGCGGACGGTGGCGGGCGCGGTAGCCGCCGCGGTCGCCGCCGGCGGCCGGCTCACCAGCCTGCAGCGGCTGCTGATCGAGTCGCTCATGGAGTCGATGACCGGCTTCGTCGTCCCCGCCAACCATGTTCCCCGTATCGGACCCGAGGAGTTCGCGCTCGCCCTCGCGACGCGCGACGAGGGGTTCCGGCATCGCATGGTGCAGTTCATGTTGGTGTGCTCCCTCGTCCTGGTGCCGTTGCCCGAAGAGGTCGTGCAGCGGGTCGAGGCGTACGCGCGCGAGCTCGGCATCGACGATCCGATGCTGCGCGTCGCAGACCGCTATGCGCACGGCAGCCTCGGCCTCGCGCTCATCGACTTCCAGCGCAGCGGTTACATGGAGACCTGGGACCCCGCCCGCTCCGGCGCGCTGCACACATCGCAGGCGTTGGCCGACGCGTGGGAGGAGTGCACGTCCGATCTCATGCTCGCCGAACGGTGGGAGGGGTTGCGGGACTTGCCCGAGGGTTCTCTCGGACGCGAGGTCGTGAAGTTCTACGACGCACGTGGGTTCGTGTTTCCCGGCCGGCCGAACAGCGCGCCACCTCTGCTCGCGCAACACGACTGGATCCACGTGATCGCGGAATACGGCTCGACCGTCGAGTCCGAGCTGGAGGTCTTCGGGTTCATCGCGCGCGCAAATGACGATCCGCGGGGCTTTTCGTTGCTCGCGATGGTCATCAGCCTGTTCGAAACCGGCTACCTCGCGTCGGGTGCGGGACTTTTCCACTACGACCGTGGGCATCTCTCCCACGCGGGCATGGCCGTACGGCTGGCCGACGCCATGCGCCGCGGCGCGCTCTGCGCTGCGCATGCCCGTGGTCCCGACTTGCTGCAGATCGACTGGTTCGAACACGCCGCACGCCCGGTGGAAGATATTCGGGCGGAGCTCGGCGTGGTGCCCAAGTCCGGGCATGCAATCGAAGTGGGCTCGGTCACGGCGTGGCAACCCGGCGGTATCTCGCCGTTCCAGTACGAGTGCGGTCGCAGAGCTGCTGAGGCTGCGGGCCGCGAATACGACTCGTACGGTGCGCGACCCGCGTGAGCGCAACGACGGCACGCCTCGAAGCGTTCTCCGACGGCGTCCTGGCAATCGCCATCACCCTGCTCGTGCTCGAAATACGGGTTCCCAACGTTCCCAAGGGCAGCACCCTCGCGGACGAGCTCCTGCACCTGTGGCCCAAGTACGCGGTGTTCACCGTGAGCTTCGTGACGATCGGCATCATGTGGATGAACCATCACGTGTTGTTCCAAGGCGTCGAAGGCGTCGACCGGGGGTTGCTGTTCTTGAACCTCCTCTTGTTGCTGTCGATCTCCTTCGTGCCGTTCCCGACGGCCGTGCTCGGCGATTACTTCCGGGCCGGGAACAGTGGCCGTGCGGCGGCCGTGCTGTACGGCGCCAACATGTTTCTCGTCGGCATCGGGTTCCTCGCGCTGTGGCGGTATCTGCGCGCACACCCGGAGCTTCGATCGACGGACCTGAACGATGACGCCGTGCGCCAAGCCATCCGGCGGACGATCATCGGCCCCGTCCTCTACGCGACCTCGATCGTGGTGGCGCTGTTCAGCGCACCGGTCGCACTGGTGTTGTTCGCGGCGCTCGCGGGCTACTTCGCGACCGGATATGTCCCGGCACTCAGGAAGTAGCCTGACGCGATGGCCGACGAGATCTCCCCGATGCCACACCCGATCACCGAGCGGCTCGAACAGCTCGCGAAGCTGAAGGAGGAGGCGCGGATCCCGGGTGCCGAGGCCTCGGTCCGCCGCCAGCACGAGCGCGGCAAGCTCACGGCCCGGGAACGCATCGAGCTCCTGCTCGACCCCGAGTCGTTCGTCGAGCTCGACATGCTCGCCCGACACCGTGCCCACGGTTTCGGCATCGAGAACAACCGTCCGCTCACCGATGGTGTCGTCACGGGGTGGGGCACCGTCAACGGCCGCAAGGTGTTCGTGTTCAGCCAGGACTTCACGATCTTCGGTGGTGCGCTCGGCGAGGTGTACGCCGAGAAGATCCACAAGGTGATGGACCTCGCCGAGTCCGTCGGCGCGCCCCTCGTGGGCCTCAACGACGGCGGCGGGGCACGCATTCAGGAAGGAGTCGTCTCGCTCGCAAGCTACGGCGGCATCTTCTTCCGGAACGTGAAGGCGTCCGGGGTCATCCCGCAGATCAGCGTGATCCTCCGGCCGTGCGCCGGCGGCGCGGTGTACTCACCGGCGATGACCGACTTCATCTTCATGGTGAAGGGCGTCTCGAACATGTACATCACCGGCCCCGACGTCGTGAAGACCGTCACGGGTGAGGAAGTCACGCACGAGCAGCTCGGGGGCGCGATCACGCACGCCACGAAGTCCGGCGTCGCGACGTTCGTGGCGGACGACGAACAGAGCTGCATCGAGATGGTGCGGTACCTGTTGTCGTTCCTGCCGTCGAACAACCTCGAGGACCCGCCCTACTACGAAGCCGACGACGATCCCGAGCGCCTGTGCGAGGCGTTGATGGATCTGATCCCGGACTCGTCGAACCGCGCGTACGACATGAAGGAGGTCATCGCCGACATCGTCGACGACGGCGAATTCTTCGAAGTATTTCCGTTGTGGGCAATGAACATCGTGTGCGGGTTCGCGCGGATCGACGGTCACGTCATCGGGATCGTCGGCAACCAGCCCAAGGTGCTGGCGGGCTGCCTCGACATCGACGCGTCGGAGAAGGCAGCGCGCTTCGTACGGACGTGCGACGCGTTCAACATCCCGCTGGTGACCTTCGTCGATGTGCCCGGCTTCCTCCCCGGCACCGATCAGGAATACGGCGGCATCATCCGTCACGGCGCCAAGCTGTTGTACGCGTACTGCGAAGCGACGACCCCACGCGTGCAGATCATCACGCGCAAGGGCTACGGCGGCGCGTACGTCGTCATGAACTCGAAGTCGATCGGTGCCGACATCGCATATGCGTGGCCGTCTGCCGAGATCGCCGTCATGGGCGCCGACGGTGCGGTCAACATCATCTTCCGGAAGGACATCGAGGCTGCGGCCGACCCCGAGTCGCGACGCGGTGAGCTGATGCTCGAGTACGAAGACCGCTTCCTCAATCCGTATCAGGCTGCCGAACGCGGCTACGTCGACGACGTGATCGATCCCCGCGAGACGCGCAAGATGCTCGCCCGGGCGCTCGAGATGTTGCGTACGAAGCGGGAACAGCTGCCGCCGCGCAAACACGGGAACTCGCCGCTTTGACGCCCGAGGAGGTCGCCGCGGTCACCGCCGTCACGATCGCGCTGGAGCAACAACGCGCGCAGGCCGCCGCGACGGCACCGTCCGGCACGCACCCCGAGCAATTGAGCATGTGGGTCGAAGCGTCGCGCCGCTCCGCGCAGCGGGCGCTCTTGCAGCGAGGACCGTGGCGCCTCTCCGGCCGGCTCGGCCGGCGCTCCCGCACGTAATTCTGGGTCGCACTCGCTGCGGGCCGGGACGTCCGCCCCGCGGCCTACTCGCCGGTGGCGCCGTCGATGCGCTCGCGTAGGAAGTCGGCGTGGCCGTTGTGCCGGGCGTATTCCTCGATCATGTGGACGAGCACCCATCGCAGCGACACCCGCTCGCCGTTCCGGCGCGTCCCGGTGTCCTCGAGCTGCAAGCTCGCGGCCACCTGACGGGCGTTCGCGCACTCCGCCCGCCAGGCGTCGAATGCCTCGTCGACCGATGCGTCGTCCACGTCGTCGAAGTCCCCGTCCTCGTTCTCGGGCGTCCAGAACAATCCCGGGCCGTGCTCGCCCGACAACACCCAACGGAACCAGTTCCGTTCGACGTCGGCCATGTGCCGCACGAGGCCGAGCAGGGAGATGGACGAGGGCGGAACCGAGCGCTCACGCAGTTCGTCGTCCGAGAGCCCGTCGCACTTCATCGCGAGTGTCGAGCGGTGGAAGTCGAGCCAGCTTTCGAGCATGCGCCGCTCGTCTGCCTCGTACGGAGGGTCGACGCGTTCGATGTCCACCCTCTGAGTCTCCCGTAGCCTGGCGTTGTGATCCACGACGCCGAGCTGTTCACCGTCGCACCGGATGAGATCGTGGTCACGCTCCGTACCGACGACGATCGTGAGGTCGAGACGCGTGTGGGCGACCGATCGGTCGTCACGGCCGGCCGGTATCACTCCGCCCGGGTCCCGGGGCTCGAGCCCTCCACCACCTACGAGCTCGCGGTCGACGGGGCCCAAGCATCGACGCTGCTGCCCGAAACGGTCACCACGCTGGCTGCGCCACCGGGTCGGTTGCTCGCGACGGTTGCGACCGTCAACGACGTCCACTTCGGCGAGATCGAGTGCGGCAAGCTCGGCACACCCGAGGAGATCGGGCCCGTGTTCAGCGTCGGCCCCGGCGAGGAGCCGTATCCCGAGACGATGAACCGGGGTGCCATCGGTGCGATCGGCCGGCTCGACCCGGACGCAGTGGTCGTCAAGGGCGACCTGACCAATCTCGGAACCGAGGAGGAGTACGACGCATTTCTGCGCGCATACTCCGCGCTCGGCCCGCGCATGCACCACGTCCGCGGGAATCACGACGCGATGCTCACCGAGACGATCGCGGCGACCGGCCCTTTCGAGGTCGCACTTCCCGGTGTCACGCTCGCGGTGCTCGACACCGTGATCCCGGGGAGCGATCGCGGTCGCATCCCTCATGACCAGCTCGCATGGCTCGACGACCTCGCAGCAGCGTCGGCGACGCCGGTGCTCGTCTTCGGCCACCATCACCCGTGGGAGCCGGCCGCCAAGCAGCGCAGCGCCAACTACTTCGGCATCAACCCCGACGACAGCGACGCACTGTGCGCCGTGATCTCCCGACGTGAGGCGATTGCCGGATACTTCGCCGGGCACACGCATCGCACGCGTGTGCGCAGGTTCGGCGAGGCCCGCAACGTCCCGATCGTCGAGATCGCATGCGTCAAGGACTATCCGGGCGCGTGGGCGGAGTACCGGGTCCACGAGGGCGGCTACGTGCAGTTGACACGACGCATCGATGCCCCGGACGCCATGGCCTGGACCGAGAAGACCCGCGCCATGTTCGCCGGCCTGTATCGCGACTACGCGCTCGGCCACCTCACCGACCGGTGCTTCACCGAGATCTTCTGAGCCGGCGAGAGACACGCGGTGCAGGCGCTCGACGGTTTGCGGGTCATCGACATGGCCACGGTCTTCG
>DASQHW010000073.1:0-12527 GCA_035631895.1 Acidimicrobiia bacterium
GCAAGTCCACTGCCGTGTTCACATTCACGCCGTCGGCGCCGATCTTCTCGATGATGAAGACCTTGCCCAGCGAACCCGCGGCTCCGGCACACCGACGCAACATCGCGAGCGCGGACTCCTCGTCCCAGTTGTGAATGACGGCAGTGAGCACATACGCACCGGCGCCGCCGGGTAACGCGTCGAAGAAGCGGCCACCTGCGACATCGCACCGGTCGGCGAGCCCGGCCTCGGCCAGGAGCAGTGCCGCGCCCGCGGCCGTGGCCGGGAGATCGAACACCATGCCACGCAGTGAGGGGTACGCGGTCAGCAACGCGATCAGCAAGGAGCCGTTTCCGCCGCCGACGTCGATCACGTGCTCGAGCGGTCCCCAGTCGTACGCCGAGATGATGGCGGGCGCCCACGCGGTCACGTCGGTACCCATATGGGTGTCGAACGACGCGCGGCGTGCAGGGTCCGATGCGAGGTCGTCCCAGAACTGGAGCCCGAACTGCACGGGGAACGCGGGCTCGCCGGTCCGAACGGCATGCAGGAGCTGGACCAACGACAGCTCGGCCCGACCGAGCGCGTCGTCGATGTCCAAGCGCGCACGCACGCGGCCGGGATGATCGTCCCGCAGCGCGTTCCCGTGTGGGGTCAGCGCGTACTCGCCGGAGCCGTCACGGCTCAGCAGACCCGCGATGGTGAGATGCCGCAGCACGCGATCCAGCGCATCGGGGTCGGCGTGCACCGCGTCGGCGATTCGACGTACCGTCCGCAGACCCTGCGCGATGTGGTCTGCGACGCGCAGTGTTGCCGCGACACGTATCGCCATCGGGGTCACGAGATCTGCCATCGCATAGACGTCGGCAACAGGGTCGCTTTCGGCTGTCGTCACGTTCCGTCTCCTTGTCGCACTAGGTTCGATCGCTGTGACGGCTGCGACGTCGGCGAGGGTGCCCGGTCCCGGCGTTCGAATGTCCTTGGTCGTGCTGCTCGCGGGTGTCCTCATCATGGTCGTGGGGCTCGTCAAGGCAATCACGCCGTTGGTCGGGCCGCTCGCATCGTCACCCTCGTTTGCGACCCCCGGCGCGGCCCGTTTGCAACTGTCGACCGGGAAGTACCTCGTGTACGAGCGCACGAACGACAGCCCGTTCAGCGTCTCGGGCAACAGCCGAACGACGATCACGCCGGCGGCGGTCACCGTGACGCTCGACAACGGCGAGCGGATCGGCGTGTTCGAGCCCGCGAATGTGAGCGAGCGGATCACACGCGGCGGCTCGTCGTTCGTCGGTGCGGTGCAATTCTCGATCGCGGCCGCGGGCTCTTACACGGTGCGCATCGGAGGGACGGTCCCGGGCCGGGTGATCGTCGCCCGCTCGGTGATCGACATCGTGCGTTCCAGCTTCCCCTGGTGGGGCGTCGCCGCGCTCGGGGGAGGTACTGCGATCGCGGGGATCGTCATGTGGATCGTCGGCGCGTCACGTCGCAAGCGCGAGCGGCAGCTGTACGTCACTGCCGCGCAGCCGCCACCCGGCTGGTATCCGGATCCCGGCCAAGCAGGACGCCTGCGGTACTGGGATGGCCGCGCCTGGACGGGACACGTGCACTGATCCACGCGGCGCCGATCAGTCGGTGCGGGAGACCCCGGCGAAGTCCAGGCGGAGGGCCACATCCGAGGGTGAGCCGTGCGCCGCCCACCGGGCGATCTCGTCGGCGGCAGTCACGAGCAGGATCTGTCGCCGGCGAGCGTGGGCCAGGAGGCGGTCGTAGCCGCGGCGGCGCGCCTCGGGTGAGAGGGCGTCGAGTACGCAGTCGATCACCAGCGGCCGGACGTACGCCGTGTCGTCGAGGTCGGCGAGGGCACGGGCGACGAGTCGATCGGCGTGTTCGGCGTCGAGCTCGCCGAGGTTCAGATCCTGTGACCGCTCGCGCGGTCCGGCCGGGCGCTCGGCATCGCCGGCCCTCTCACTTCGACGCGCTTCCTCCAACTCCATGGTGAGCTTGTGACAGCGTTGCTCCGCCATCGAGACAACGGTCGCCGCCTCGCGGATCGCCACGTCGTATCTGGTGTCGCCGAATCCGGTACCGACCATCGAGAGGTCCTCGTACGACGACGCCCCGAACTCCTCCAGGAAGTCGTCGTACCGGCCGCGCTTGGCCTGCGCATCGCGACGTGTGCGACGCCGCCGTTCCCACGCATCCACATGAACGGAATACCGCCATTCGTTGCGCAGCCGTGTCGCTTCGGCCAGAGCGACGGGGTCGACGCGCGGCGCGGCGTCGCGCGCCTGGGCCAGCCGCACCTTGGCCTCGCCGAGCACGCGTTCCCATCGCGCCAGCTCCTCGCCAACCTGTTGCGAGGTCCGGCGCCGGCCGCGGCGGCCCGGCGCGTCACGGCCGGACGCGAGCTCGCGCAATGTTGCGACGCGCATCGGCTCACCCGCGGGGAGGGCTCGCAGCGCGCGCGGGAGGTCGTAGATCCGCGCTGGGACGTCATCGACCTCGACCTGCGTGTCGGGCGGCGCGTCCACGCTCAACAGGGACAGCGCCCACGTTGCGATTCCGGGGCGGGCGTCGGCAAGAACGGTGAGGCGCCGGTGGAACCGGATCTCGCCGTCGAACGGGCCGGGGCCCGCGGCAGCTACCAGTCGCACTACGCGGGGAGCGGCGATGCGTGCGAAGTCGGTCATCCGTGTTGTCCCCCGTTGAAGCAATCGGGCACGAAAATCCGTTCGGTCCGTCACGGTACCGCGAATGACGCTTCGCGCCGCCGGAACGCTGTCCTCTTCTGAGGATAGTGAGGGCGGAGGAGTCAAATGTGGTTGGTGGGGTGATTGGTCGCGCGCGAAGAGCGGGCGGCAGGGCGAGATACCGCCACCTCTGGACAATTGCGCCAGAGCATGCACAAAATGGACACTTCAAGATCTGTGCCACCAGCGGTACGAGCGATGGCCGGGAACACGCGACGGGACGCAGGGATGCAGGCTGCCGGGAAGCAACCGGAACACGAACGCCTCGGCTCGGGCACGCGCCTTCGACTTCTCTCGCTGACCACGCCGGCCGGTCCGGTGGAATTCGGCGGCGGTCTGGCCTGCATCGGCGCCGGTGCGGAGATGCGCAGCGCGATCGCCGCCGCGATTGCAGAGGCCGTGATCGGTCCGCGCCACGCGGAAGTCGACGGGACGTTGGAGATTGCAGGGCGGTTCGTCGCGCTCCGGAGCCTGCCCTCGCCGCTGCTTCGGCCGAGCGCTGCGTCGACCGTTGATCGCTCGATGCTCGACGAGTTCGGCCGGCGCGGTCTTGCGCAACGTCGCGCCGACCTCGAGGCCGAGCACGCGGCCCACCGCCTGGCTCTCCACCGCACCGAGGCGGCGATCGAGCAAGCGCGCCGGCACGCGGAACGGTTGACGGCGCGCATGGCAACGGCCGTGGAGGACGCGCCGATCGAGGCGGAACCCGAGGCGGACGTCGCGCCCGACGAAGTGACGCCGAGGCTCGTCGCGCTGCTCGACTCCCTTCACGCGCTGCATCCGGTGCCGTCGCCGGATGCGCTGGGCGTCGCGGACGCGCTCGAAGCGCTTGCCGCTTCACGCTCGACATGCGAGCCGGTCGAGGTAGATCTGGCCACATTGGAACGCCGGGTCGAAGAAGCGCGTGCTGCGGTCGCACACAGCTTCGGGGATGTCTCGCCTGCCGCGCGTGCGCGCATCGAGGAGTGTCAGCGGGCCGTCGTCGAGGCCGAGCGAGCGCTGTTCGTCGCGGGGCGAGAGGACCGTCCGGGGGCACTCTTCGACTACCAGCAGGCGCTCGGCGCCGCGCGTGCGGAGCTCGCCCAGGCCGGCGTGGCGTCGTACACGTCGTTCCTCGTTGCCATCGGCGAGCGACCTACGTCCGAGAATCTCGAGACCCGCCTCCGTGTCGAGCTCGACCTCGCGAACGCCGAGGCAGCGCTCGACGAAGCGCGCCTGCGCGTCGACGACACCCGCGAGGAGGTTCCCGGCGACGAGGAGCTCGGGTTGCGCGTGCGAGCAGCGCAGATCCTGGGCCACCTGCCCGGCGCCGAGCCGGTCGCCGAGCTGCGCGCGTTCCGCGTCGAGGACCCGGCTGCCGCGGAGATACGACGTGAGCTGGAACGAGAGCTCGAGGCCCTCGGAGTGCACGCCGGCGCGGACATCGGTGCGACCGCGCAAGCGACCGTCGACGCACGCCTTGCAGCACCCCCGGAGGAAGCGCTCCTCTCGGAGCCGCCAATCGCGATTCCCGTCGTGGACCCGGCGCTCGAAGAGGAGCAGCGCGTCCTCGAGGATGAGATGCAGTCCCTGCTGAACGAGCACGAGGCGCACGAAGTCGCGCTCGCAGAGCTGCAGAGTGAGCTGGATTCGCTCGGCGTCCGGGCATCGCAGGCGTCGGAGCACCCACACGCCGACGACATCACGCTCGCGCTCACGACGATGCTCGAGGCGTACCGCTCGGCCGACCTGCTCGCCGGCCGGCTCCCCGCCGTGCTCGACGGCACGTTCGACGGCCTCGGGGCGCTGACGGCCCGGGCGGCGGCGAATCACCTCGCCGCCGTCGACGACGTGCAAGTCATCGTGGTGACGGGCGACGACGATGTCGTTGATGCGTTCTCTCGCGTGGACGCGACGACGAGCTGGTGGCCGGATCCCGACAACGAGACGCCGACCACGTGCGTGGTGCACGTGGCCGCACCTGCCGTTGCACGCTGCGCACATTGCAAGCGACCCGCGTGTCTTGGTTGTCTCGTCTACATGCCTCGTGAGGCCGAGATCTGGTGTGTCGGCTGCGCCGAAGGCGGCCCCCACACATAGGCCACACCGCCCGGGAGCGGGCGAGGGCTAGCGTCGCCGTCGTGCGACGGGACTGCAGAGTCGAGCCCGGAAAGCCGGCGGAGCTCGCGAAGCGATCGACCGACGCGAAATTCGACCTGGTCAAGCAGGACGCCGAAGTCGAGCTCGTCAAGTTGACGGAACGGCTCGCGGTGCTGCAGAACCGCTTGTATGCGGAGCACTCGCGTGCCCTGCTGCTGGTGCTGCAGGGCCTCGACGCCTCGGGCAAGGACGGCACCATCCGGCGCGTCTTCACCGGCGTGAACCCGCAAGGATGCCAGGTCGAGTCGTTCAAGGAGCCGTCGCAGTTCGAGCTCGACCACGACTACCTGTGGCGCATACATGTCGCGCTCCCGCGGCGCGGTCGCATCGGCATCTTCAACCGGTCGCACTACGAAGACGTCACGACGACGCAGGTGATCGGCGTCATCGACGACCGTGAGCGCAAGCGGCGCTACGGCCAGATCAACGACTTCGAGCGCATGCTGCACGAAGAGGGGACCCGCATCGTCAAGGTGTTCCTGCATGTCGGCAAGGAGGAGCAGCGCGAGCGTCTCCAGCGCCGCGTCGACGACCCGGAGCGACGCTGGAAGTTCCGCAAGGACGACCTCCACACGCGTGCGAAGTGGGATCGATACGTTCGGCTCTACGACGCGGCGATCACCGCCACGTCGACCGAATGGGCGCCCTGGTACATCGTGCCCGCCGACCACAAATGGGTGTCGGGACTCGCAGTCGCGCGCTTCCTCCTCGACGAGCTCGAGGACATGGCTCCGCAGATTCCCGAGCCCGCAGAGGACCTCGACGGCGTCGTCGTGGAATAGCTAGGTTCGGGCCATGGTGACGCCCGAGACCGTCCGAGCCGTTGTCGACGCGTACGTCGCCGCGTCCAATGCCTCCGACCGTGACGCCGTGCTCGCTCTCTTCGCGCCGGACGCGGTGTGGCACGATCCGGTCGGTCAGCCGCCTCACGCGGGACTGGAGGGCATCGGCGCGTTCTACGACCAAGCGCGTGCCATGGCCGATCGCATCGAGATGAAGCCGTCGAACGTGATCGTGTGCGGAAACGAAGCGGTGATGGTGTTCGAGATCCACGTGACGATCGGTGACGGCGGGATGGTGATGGATGCAGTCGAGACGTTCGAAGTGAACGACGACGGCAAGATCACCGGCATGAAGGCCTATTGGGACATGACCCGGGCGCGCTCGGGGTAGACCGATTTAGACCGTTTTGCGTCGCGGTGACGCGAACGCTCAGCGTCCCGACTTTCGCCGATCGTCGACTTCGGCCACAATGTATTGGCGATGAATGTCGAGTCCCGTGATTCCGTCTCGCTAAAACCGGCCGAGCTCGATGAGTTCGGTCAACTTCTCCTTGCCAACGGCTTGCCGATCAGCGACGAAGAGCTCGATCGTCAGGTCGAAGCCTTCCCACTCGCGGTCGTCGCAGTGCTCGACGGCGGGCTCCAGGGCGTGATGCTCGGGTCGCTCGAGCGCATCGGTGGCACGCCGTCGATCCTGTGGGGGCTCGGCGTCGCGCGCAAAGGCAAGACCGCCGCCAACACCCTCAAGGTGCTGACCGGCGAGCTGACGCGCCGCGCCGCGATCTCGTTCCCGGACGAGGACGTGCTCGTTGCGACGCGTCTCGCTCATCCCAGCTGCTACGTGCTGCTGCAGAGCTACGCCAACGTCGTGCCACGCCCCGCCTATACGCCGAACGGCGAGGACCGGGCGTGGGGCCGGCGTCTGGCGAAGCGTTACGGCGTCGAACCGCACTTCGATGATCGAGCGTTCAAGGTCGCGGTCAAGGGTCGGAAGCCGCCGTGCGTGCCCGTGCTCGACACGAGCCCGGTCAAGGCCACGGGTGGCGCGAAGATCGCATCGCTGGTCGGGACCCTCGACGCGACCCGCGGCCAGGCGATGATCGCGTTCGGATGGGCCATCGCCGAGGACCTGGCGGCCGGGGCCTACGCGGCCCGCTGAGGCCGGTTCAGCTCGCCGACCGCTGATCTCTGCCGGCAAGAACGGCATCGAGCTGCGCGCGCAGATCTTCGGGTGACGTGACCGGCTGCCTGCAGGCGTAGTGCTCACAGACGTATGCCGTCGGCACGAGGTCTCGCGCCTCGCGCCCGTCGAGCAGAGGGCTCGCATCGGACGCCGGACCTGTGAGCGTGACCGAGCCGGGCAACAGCCGGTGGTGCACCTCACGTTGCAACGCGCGCGTGCGCGGATCGTCAGCCAGCCCGACGATCGCAATTTCGAGCGGTGGGGTGAGTATCCGTTCGCACGCCTCGAGCATGTGGGCGAACGCCGTGGGCTGCGACGCCATCGGTCGCGCGAGCATCTCCGCGACGTCCACGGCAGGTGTCTCGTACCGCGTCTCACCGGTGAGCGCGGCGAGGCGGAGCAGCCCGTTTGCGGCCAGCGAGTTGGCCGACGGTGTCGCGTCGTCGAACACGTCCTTCGGCCGGACGACGAGTGGTTCGGCATCGTGTCCGGTCGTGAAGAAGCCGCGACCATCGGCGTCGTGGAACAGCCGCAGGAGCTCGTCGGCGACTGCGCGTGCCTCGGGGAGCCAACCGGGGTCGTCGACCTCGGCCATCGTGAGCAGCGCCTCGAGCAGGGCCGCGTAGTCCTCCGCGTACGCGAGGTGCGGCGCGCGCCAGGACCGGACGAAACGGCCGTCGTCACGGCGGAGCTCGCCGAGCAGGAAGCGCGCGTTGGTGCGGGCGGCCGCCATCCAGTCCTCGCGCTCGAACGCGGCAGCGGCTCGCGCGAGTGCGTCGAGCATCAGCGCATTCCATGCGAGCAGGATCTTGTCGTCGAGCCCGGGCCGCACGCGCCCGCTGCGCCGCTCGAGCAGCTTCGCCTTCGCACGATCAACTTCGGGCGGCACCTCTGCGGACGGGTCTACGACATGCAGGATGTTCCCGCGAAAGCCCGTGTGCGGGTCGACGAAGTTGCCCTGCTCGGTGACGCCGAAGTATCGGATCACGGCGTCGGCGTCGTCGCCGCACACTTCCCGGATCTCGTCGATCGACCAGCAGTAGAACTTTCCTTCAACGCCCTCGGAGTCCGCGTCCTCGGCGGCGTAGAAGCCGCCGTTCGCATGGCGGAGGTCGCGCAGCACGTAGCCGACGATGTCCTCCACGACAGACCTGTAGCGCGACTCGCCGGTGGCGAGATAGCCGTGCAGGTAGGCACGAGTCAGCAACGCGTTGTCATAGAGCATCTTCTCGAAGTGGGGAACCAGCCAGAAGTCGTCGGTCGAGTAGCGGGCGAACCCGCCGCCGAGCTGGTCGTGGATGCCGCCCGCGGCCATGCCGTCGAGCGTCGCGGTGATCATCTCTCGGGTATCGGCTGCGGAATTGCGCACGAATGACCGGCAGACGAAGTCGATGGTCATCGCCTGCGGAAACTTCGGCGCGCGCCCGAAGCCTCCGTACCGCGGTTCGAATTGGCTCTTCACGCCGGCGTACGCCGCGGTCAGCAGCTCCGGAGTCAGTGTGGCGCGCGCTTCGGGACGCAACACGTCCTCGGCGATCGCGGCGGTGAGCTGCTCACTCTGCTGCAGCACTTCCTCCCGCCTGTCGTGCCACGCCTCGGACACCGCTTCACAGACGCGGCGGAACGCGGGCATGCCGTGCCGTTCCTCGGACGGGAAGTAGGTGCCCGCGTAGAACGGGCGGCCGTCGGGTGCGCACCAGACGCTCATCGGCCAGCCTCCCCGGCCCGTCAGCGCCTGCACCGATTGCATGTAGATCGCGTCGACGTCCGGCCGTTCCTCCCGGTCGACCTTGACGTTGACGAACAACCGGTTCATCACCGCCGCCGTTGCGTCGTCCTCGAAGGACTCGTGCGCCATGACGTGGCACCAGTGGCACGAGGAGTAACCGACGGAGAGGAAGACCGGGACGTCCCGTTCTCGCGCGAGGGCGAACGCCTCATCGCTCCACGGCATCCACTCGACCGGGTTGCCGGCGTGCTGGCGCAGGTACGGACTCGTCTCGTCCGCCAGCTTGTTCACCCTGCGACGGTACCCGCCCGGTCAGACACCGAGCCGATCGAGGGCGGCGTCGACCGGTGCGTATGCGTTGGCGACGAATGCTTCGATCGCCCCGGCACGGCCGGTCCCGTACACCTCGTCTGCGTTCGTCCAGAGCTCCTGCTCCACCGGCGCGAGCACCGCTCGAACCCGCTCGGCCTCGGCGCGATCCGCTTCGACCCGATCGCGCAACCGGGCGAACCTGTGCCACTGATTCTCATCGACGAGCTCCGGCACCGCGGCGGGCGGGAACATGGGGACGTACACACCGACGCATGGATTGCCGAGGCAGGACCACACGCGTGTCGAGCCCCCGTCGCTCCGTACGTCCACGATCATCGAGGCCGTCGTCTGCGCGTCGAAGTCTGCGCGGTGCAAGCAGACCGAGAAGCCGCTGCCGTTCGCATCCGTGTGGTCGCGCAATGTCGCGGCAAGGTCGCGCGCATCGACGACCGGCCCACGCGCGACGCATGCGCGGGTGACGGCGAGACGATGATCGGCCCGATTCGTCGGGACCTGCGGAAGACGGCGCTCGTCGAAGTCGGTCCCCGGCATGACATCCGGCGACGCGCGGCTCCAGTCCGTCGTCAGGCTCACCCGGTTCGAGATCGACGTGCCGTCACCCGCGGGCTTCGCCACCCACGTGCGGTTGCTCGTCTCGACGACCCACGCGGCACGGGCGTCGGCGAGCAGGAACGACGAGAAGTACGGCTCGTCGTCGAACGGTTCCCCGGAGCCTCCCTGCCCGTGTGTCTCCACCAGCGACGTGCAGAGGTCGAGCGCGTCGTCGACCGTGCGGGCACGTTCGAGGACGAGCCGGACGATGTCCATGCCGAGCAGTGCCGGTGGAAGCCGGCGCGGCGAATCGACGGTGAAGATCTTCTCGTTGCCGATCATGACGCCGTGCTCGTTGACGCCGTGCTCGCATCCCCACAGCCATGTCGGCCGTGAGCCGAGGAACGCGCCGGCCTCGGCGCCCGGAACAGTGAGGTACTGGGTCTCGGTCGTGGCGCTCCCTGCTCGCCGCGGGTGCCATTCGAGCACCTGGGCCTCGGCCGGATGACGGTCGGAGTTCTTCGCGAACCACATCCCCCCGGGGTGACGCACACAGAGGGTGTCGCACACGGCGGTTCAGCGCGTGAGGTCGTGCGCGAGTGCAGCCGGCGTGAGGGGCGTGCCGGTGGCGCGTTCGATGAGGTGATCCCAGCGCAGGGATGCGCCCGGCGCAAAGACGCGCCGCGCGAGGAAGTCGCCCGCGTCCGTGCGATTCACGAGGGTTCCCAGGGTGGCGCCGAGTTGCGAGGCGATCAACTCACCGAAGAGGTAGTTGTGGTAGTAGACGGGCGCCACGGTGAGATGGATCTTGGCCGCCCAGTCCGGTGCGTTGCGGTCGTCGGGACGGCGTACGAGCTGGAAGCGTTCGACGAGGTCCCACCAGCGCGACTCGTGCGGTCCGTCGGGGTTCGCGTACAGGCCGCGCTCGAAATGCGTCATGACGAGCACCCACCGGGCGAAGATCAGAAGTGCCGCCCGACGTGCGGTGCGCAGTCGCGGGGCGAGCGCGTCGACCGTCTCCTCGGGCAGCTGTACGACCTCGCGCAGCCACTCCGGCTCGTGCACCATGCGGCCACAGCGCATCGCGATGCCCTCGGTGAGGCACAGGTGCATGGTCCGGAGCAACCATGGGAGATCACGATCGAGGCCGTCGAAGTAGGCGGCGTGCCCGAACTCGTGCAACATCGTCTCCGCCCAGCGCGCGCCGGGCACGTTGTTGCTGAGGACTCGCACGTCGCCGGATCGGTCCACGTCGATGCAGAACGCGTGCTGGACCTTCCGGTCGCGCGGCACGAGGTCGCTGCGTTCGAGCACCGGCCGCACGTCGAGGCCCATGCCGTCGAATGTGCGGAGCGTGAGATCGTCGAGGCTGTCGTGTGCGAGATAAGGGTCGAGGTCGACACCGACGGCTTCGGGCACCTCCTGGAAGAACGGGTCGTCGTAGTGCCAGGGCCGCTACTCGCCGGTGGGGATGTGGAAGCGGGTTGCGAGCACGTCGTCGAGCTCGCCCTTCATGACGCGGAAGGGCTCGCGTGTGATGTGGTCGACTTCGTCCAGTGTCGCGAACAGTCGCTTCTCGTCATACTCCGTCGTGGCGAGCGCCATCGCGAAGTGGTCGCGATAACCGAGACGGCGGGCGGCGTCGTTGCGGACGCGTACGAGCTCGCGCACGTCGGACGCGATCTCGTCGCCGACGGTCTTCGATGCCTCCCATGCGGCCCGGCGGTGCGCGGTGTCGTCGCTGGTGCGCAGTATCTCGAGGATCGCGTTGTCGTCGACGACCTGGCCGTCGATGGTCCCGCGATGGCGTGCGAAGCGCGACTCGATCGACGACTGCACATCGATGATGCGGCGCCGCAGTTCGGGGTCCACCTGGTGGGGTGTGTACGCATGTTCGAGCATGTCGAGGGCCCGGCCGGTCACCGCGTCGAGCCGGTTCGCGGCCCGCGCGGCTCGGATGGCGGCGAACGTGTCGCGGTCGGCGAGCACATCCGAGAGTGCGATGTCCGCCTCCGCCCGTCGCCGCTCCGTTTCCTCGGATGCCTCGACGTTCGCGTCCCACCAGGCGCGATTCGCGGCGGTCTCGAGCGGGCGAAGGCGAGCGTCGCATGCCTCGACGAGGGCCTCGGGCGTCACGTGGCCGGACACTATCCGGTGAACGACGTGTTGCGGCGCGACGCCGAGCGGGTCGGCTCAGCGAAACCAGATGCGCTGATAGTCCCGGCTCATGGGATGCAGCAGCAGTGCGACGAGCGCGGCGTCGAACATGAACGAGATCAGCGGGCCGAACGTGGTGAACGTCGTGGAGCCGAACAGTGCGAGCAGCGCGAGGACCTGCGCGACGGCGGCTGCCACCGCAAGCCCGTATCCCCACTTCTTCTCGTTCGCGATGCCATAGCCGCCGGCAGCGAGCCCGACGATGATGAACAACGCCACGATCACGGATCGTGAGGCGACCCCGAAGAGGAGCCCGAACGCGGCCTCGATGTAGGACAAGATGACGGCCGACTGGAGGGTCTGGGGTTGATGCGGGTTGAACCACCGGTGCTCGTTCACGAGGTCATTCTCGCGGATCTCGCCGCACCTGTCGGACCGCGGCCCGATCGGGCGCGGAGCTGACCGCACGCGGCGTCGATGGCGACGCCGCGATTGCGGCGAATGCTCGCCTCGACGCCCCGCTCCCGCAGCCGGTGCGCGAATGCCTCCATGCGGTCACGCGCCGCCGCGCGGCCGGCGTACCCGGTCGTCACGTTGAGCGGGATCAGGTTCACGTGCGCACCGCCCCGCATGCCGGCGAGCCTCGCCGCGAGCACGTCCGCCTGGTCGGGAGCGTCGTTCACGCCCTCGATACACGCGTACTCGAACGTCACACGCCGACCCTTCCGGTCCGCATATGCCCGCGCCGCGTCGAGGACATCCGCGATGGGGTAGCGGCGATTCAGCGGCACGAGGTGCTCCCGCAGGCCGTCGTCGGGTGCGTGCAGCGACACCGCGAGGGTCACCGGGAGGTCGAACGCCGCGAGGCGTTCCATGCCGGGCACGACACCCACCGTCGACACGGTGAGATGACGGGCCGAGAGCCCGACGTCCTCGTGCAGCCG
>DASQHW010000074.1:0-9991 GCA_035631895.1 Acidimicrobiia bacterium
CGGGCAGGCTCGGGTCGTGCTGCACGACCTGCGCACGGGAAGCCCGACCGAACGGGCCACCGAGACCTTCGATCTCGGCGGCGACAAGCACCCCGGGGTCTTCATTCCTCCCGGCGTCGCGCACGGCTTCGCGTCGCTCACCTACGCGACGATCACCTATCTCGTCGACGGCTACTACAACGCGGCCGACGAGCTCGGCGTGGCGTGGGACGATCCGGAGATCGCAGCCGACTGGGGCCTGACGAACCGCGTGCTCTCGGAGCGCGATTCGGCGAATCCCAAGCGCGCCGAGATCGCCGAGCGAGTGCGGCCGGCATGGCCGATGCGCACATGAACCTCCTCGTCACCGGTGGTGCCGGCTTCATCGGCGCCAATTTCGTTCGGTATTGGGCCGAGACCCGCGACTCGGGCGACAACATCGTGGTCGTCGACGCACTGACCTACGCGGGGAACCGCGCCAACCTCGAAGGCGTGCCGCACGAGTTCGTGCACGCCGATATCGCCGACCTGTCCGCGATGGAAGAGGTGCTACGAGGGCACCAGATCGACGTCATCGCCAACTTCGCCGCCGAATCCCACAACTCGTACGCGATCACGAACCCCGGCGCCTTCTTCCGCACGAACGTGGTCGGCACCCAGACACTCTGCGAGGCGGCTCGGCGGGTCGGTGTCGAGCGGCTGCATCACATCTCCACGTGCGAGGTGTACGGCGACCTCGACCTGGACACCGACGAGCAGTTCACCGAATCGTCCCCCTACCGCCCGCGGACGCCGTACAACGCGTCGAAGGCCGGGGGCGATCACGCGGTGCGCGCGTACTTCGAGACGTTCGGCGTGCCGATCACGATCACGAACTGTGCCAACAACTATGGGCCGTACCAGTTCCCCGAGAAGGTCATCCCGCTCTTCGTGACACTCGCCCTCGAGGACGACCCTCTGCCGTTGTATGCGTCCACGGAGAACCGTCGCGAGTGGATCCACGTGCTCGATCACTGCCGCGCGATCGCGCTCGTCATCGAGCAGGGCAACGTCGGCGAGACCTATCACGTCGGCACGGGCGTCGAGCGCAGCGTCGAGGAGATCGCCGACGCCGTGCTGCACGAGCTCGGGAAGCCCTCGACGCTCAAGACGATCGTGCCGGACCGGCCGGGACACGACCGCCGCTACGCGCTCGACTGGACCAAGATCCGCGGCGAGCTCGGCTGGGAGCCGACCATCGACTTCGGTCCCGGCCTGGCCGAGACCGTGCAGTGGTACGCCGCGAACCGCGAGTGGTGGAAGCCGTTGCGAGAGCGCGCGCCCGTGCGCGAGGACGCCGCCTGGACGTGATGTGCTGATGCGCGTCGTGGTCACGGGGTCCAACGGACAGGTCGGCCTGGAGGTCGCCGAACGCGCGGGCGGCGGCATCGGCTCCGCGGACGTCACCTCGACCGACGCGATGCGGGAGCACATCACCTCCGCCGCTCCCGACGTCGTGGTGCACTGCGCCGCCTACACGGACGTCGACGGCTGCGAGCTCGACCCTGACCGGGCGATGCACGTCAACGCCGATGGGGTCCGTACCGTGGTCGAGGCCGCCGACGCGTGCGGCGCCTTCGTCGTCGCGGTCTCCACCGACTACGTGTTCGACGGCAGCAAGCCGTCACCGTACGTCGAGAGCGACCAGACCCATCCGCTCAGCGAGTACGGGCGCTCGAAGCTCGCCGGCGAGCAGGCCGTCGACCTCGACCGGCACGCAGTGGTGCGCACGTCATGGGTCTGCGGACGCGTCGGCCGCAACATGGTGAAGACCATCCTGCGCCTGATGCGCGAAGACGTGCCGATGCGATTCGTCGACGACCAGCGTGGGCACCCGACGATCGCCGCCGATCTCGCCGTCGGACTATTGAAGATCGCCGAAGGCCGGCGCGCCGGGCTCTGGCACGTCACGAATCAGGGAGCGGTCAGCTGGTACGAGTTCGCGCGCGAGGTCGTCAAGGCCGGAGGCGGAGATCCGTCCCGCGTCGAACCGATCACGACCGCCGAGCTCCAACCGCCACGTCCTGCGCCCCGCCCCGCGAACTCGGTCCTCGCGTCCGAGCGGCTCACGCCGGGCGAGCTCCTCCCCGACTTCCGCGAGAGCCTTCCCGGCCTCGTGCGCGCCCTGAGCTAGAGGCGGTCGACGATCGCCTGGGCGAACTGGCTCGTCCTGACCTCCGTGGCGCCCTCCATCAGGCGCGCGAAGTCGTAGGTCACGATCTTCTCGGCAATCGTCGCTTCGAGCGCCCGCACGATGTCCGCGGCCGCCTTCGTCCATCCGAGATGCTCGAACATCATCACGCCCGAGAGCAGCACCGACGACGGGTTGACCTTGTCCTGGCCGGCGTACTTCGGCGCGGTGCCGTGCGTCGCCTCGAAGATGCCGTGCCCGGTGACGTAGTTGATGTTGCCGCCGGGCGCGATCCCGATGCCGCCGACCTGCGCCGCGAGCGCGTCCGACAGGTAGTCGCCGTTCAGGTTCGTCGTCGCGACCACGTCGAAATCGTCGGGACGCGTGAGCACCTGCTGCAGCGTGATGTCGGCGATGTTGTCCTTCACCAAGACCTTGCCGCCGGGCTTGCCCCCACAGTCGTCCCAGCCGACCGCGACATCGGAGAACTCCTCCCGCACGAGCTCGTAGCCCCAGTTGCGGAAGGCCCCCTCGGTGAACTTCTGGATGTTGCCCTTGTGCACGAGCGTGACGCTCTTGCGGTCGTGCTCGACCGCGTACTGAATCGCTGCACGGATCAACCGCTTGGATCCGGTCTCGGAGACCGGCTTGATGCCGACGCCGGAGTCCTCGCGGATGTTCCAACCGAAGTTCTCCTTCAACAGCTGGATCAGCTTGCGCGCCTCCGGCGTGCCCTCCTCGACCTCGAGGCCCGCGTAGATGTCCTCGGTGTTCTCGCGGAAGATCACGATGTCGACGAGCTCCGGGTGCTTCACCGGGGACGGCACGCCCGCGAACCACCGCACCGGCCGCAGGCACACGTAGAGGTCGAGGATCTGGCGCAGCGCGACGTTCAGCGAGCGGATGCCGCCGCCGACGGGCGTGGTCAACGGGCCTCTGATCCCGATCAGGTACTCGCGGAACGCGGCGACGGTCTCGTCCGGCAGCCACGAGCCCGTGGCGTTGAACGCCTTCTCGCCCGCCAGCACCTCCTTCCACGCGATCGACTTGCCGTGCTTTCCGGCCGCCGCGTCCATCACATGCCGGGCGGCGGGCCAGATGTCGACGCCGGTGCCGTCACCTTCGACGTACGGGATGATCGGCTCGTCGGGCACCGACAGCGTGCCGTCGGCCTGCATCATGATCTTCTCGGACATGAACGAGGACGCTACTGCGCGCCGGGACGGTCACCCGTCGTCGAGAGCCCGGCGGAGGGAGGCGACGAAGGCGGCGGCCTCCTCCGGCCCGCCGCCGTCGAGCAGCCTGCGCACGAGCGCGCTGCCGACGATCACGCCGTCGGCGCTCGCCGCGGCCTCGGCGGCCTGCGCGGGTGTGGAGATGCCGACGCCGAGGAGCACCGGCTTGTCCGTGACCGCCTTGCACCGCCGGCCCATGTCGGCGGCGTGGACGGCAAGCCGATCCCGTTCGCCGGTGACGCCCATGAGCGACACGCCGTAGACGAAGCCGCGGGAGCGCTCGCAGATCGCCGCCAACCGATCGTCGGGTGTCGTCGGCGCCGCCAGCAGGACCGTCTCCACGCCCGCCGCCTCGGCGGCGTCACCCCAACCGTCGAGCTCCTCGAGCGGAAGATCGGGCACGATGGCACCGTCGACACCTGCGCTTCGCAGGCTCTGCGCGCAACGTTCGTGGCCGAGCCGGTACACGAGGTTGTAGTAGGTCATGACGACCGTGGGCACCGGCACGTCGAGCCCGGCCATCGCACTGATCACGCCGGCGGGAGTCGCGCCGAGGTCGAGCGCGCGCTGGCTCGCTTCCTGGATCGTCCGGCCGTCCATGACGGGGTCCGAGAACGGGATGCCCACCTCGACCGCATCGGCGCCCGCGCCGACGACCGCGCGCACGACGTCGCACCACTCACGGCCCAGACCGCCGGTGACGTACGGAACGAGCAACCTCCGGCCCTCGGCGCGCTGGGCGCGCAAGTGCGACTCGAGCTTCATGACGAGAGCTCGCCCAGACGTTCGGCAACCTGCTCGGCGTCCTTGTCGCCGCGGCCGGACAACGTCACGAGGACCGTCGCGCCGCGCGGGATCGCACGACCCGCCTCACGCGCGACCCATCCGATTGCGTGCGCGGGCTCCAGCGCCGGGACGATTCCCTCGGTCGCGGAGAGCAGCTGGAATCCGGTGAGCGCTTCCTCGTCGGTCGCGGAGTGGTATTCGGCGCGGCCCTGCGCGGCCAGCATCGCGTGCTCCGGTCCGACGCCGGGGTAGTCGAGCCCGGCGCTGATCGACGTGGCTTCGAGGACCTGGCCGTGCTCGTCCTGCAAGAACAGCGAGCGCATCCCGTGCACGACACCCGGCACACCGCGCTCGACCGCGGCACCATGGTGGCCCGACTCGAGCCCGAGGCCACCGGCTTCGACGCCGACGAGCCGCGCGCGGGTGTCGACGAAGCCGGCGAAGGTCCCGATCGCATTCGAGCCGCCACCGACACACGCGACGACGACGTCGGGATCGGCATCGTGCAACACCACGCGGCATTGCCGGCGCGCTTCGTCGCCGACGACCCGCTGGAACTCGCGGACCATCCACGGGAAGGGGTGGGGGCCCATCGCGGACCCCAGGCAGTAATGCGTGTCCTCGACGCTCGCGACCCACGCGCGCATCGCCTCGTTGACCGCGTCCTTGAGCGTCGCGCTCCCGGACACCACGCTCACGACGTCGGCGCCGAGCAGCTTCATGCGCCAGACGTTGAGCGCCTGGCGTTCGACGTCGACTGCGCCCATGTACACGGTGCAACCGAGACCGAACAACGCTGCTGCGGTGGCCGTTGCGACACCGTGTTGGCCGGCGCCGGTCTCGGCGATCACGCGGCGCTTCCCCATGCGTCGCGTCAGCAGCGCCTGGCCGAGCACGTTGTTGATCTTGTGCGAACCGGTGTGCGCGAGGTCCTCGCGCTTCAGCAGGACCCGGATGCCGAGGCGGTCCGACAGGCGGTGACATTCGGTGACGGGCGTCGGCCTACCGGCGTAGCTCGCGAGGAGCGACGCGTACTCGGCGCGGAACGCGTCGTCGTGCCATGCACCGCGGAACTCACGCTCGAGCTGTTCGAGCGCGGGCACGAGCGTCTCGGGCGCGTAGCGGCCCCCGAAATCTCCGAAGCGGCCGAGACCGACAGGCTCCGGACCGGGCGGTTCGAGTTGGACGGGCGCGCCTCGCTCGACAGCTGCCATCGGGAGATCATATTGGGCTCTGCAACACGGCTATTCGTCGAGTTGCCAGTCCCACGGTCTCGTGACGCCTGCAATTTCATCGGCTTGCGTCAGATCGATCGGCCGGTCGGCGACCGCCTCGGCGGCCACACGCGCGGCGATGACGAACTCGCGCAGCTTCTGCGCGTCCTTGCGACCCGGCTTCTCCTCGACACCGGTCGACACGTCGACGCCCCACGGTCGGACGAGCCGGATCGCTTCACCGACGTTGCCGGGCGTCAGGCCGCCCGCGAGCATCAGGCGAACACCGCTCGGCGCCCCCTCTGCGAGGCGCCAGTCGAACACCTTGCCCGAACCGGGCCCCGGCGAGTCGACGAGAATGATGTCGGCCGCGCTCTTGCCGGCGTCCGCGAGCGCGGGGTCACCCGCGGCGAACGCCTGGATCACGAACTGCACGCGTTCACGCACCCACGCGACCTCGGACAATGGCTCGGTGCCGTGGAACTGCACACCGTGCAGCCCGGTACGCGCCACGATCTCCACGATTCGTTCCGGCCGCTCGTTGCGGAACACCCCGACGGTGTGGACCTCTCGCGGAAGGCGCTTGACGATGTCGCGGACGGTCTCCGGATGCACCTGGCGCCCACTCGGAGCGAACACGAAGCCGAGCGCGTCGGCGTCGAGCGCGGTCGAGAGGAGCGCATCGTCCTCGTTGGTGATCCCGCAGATCTTCACGAACACGATGCACCCGCGGTACGCGCGCTGCGCTGTCGTCTCCCTCTCACCGGGTCGACTCCACGCTCCGCTCCCCTGCGGTCGCTGCGCTGTCGTCTCCCTCTCTCAGGCATCGATGAGCCGGCCGTGATTGAAGTCGTCGTACGCCTGGAGGTCGAGGAAGCCGTGGCCCGAGTAGTTGAACAGGATCACGCGCTCCTCGCCTGCTTCCTTCGCCGCCAACGCCTCGTCGATGACCGCGCGGATCGCGTGACCGGTCTCGGGCGCGGGGACCTTGCCCTCGGTGCGCGCGAACTGCACCGCTGCCTCGAAGGTCTTGCCTTGCGGGTACGCGACCGCCTCCATGCGCCCATGCTTGACCAGTGACGAGATGATCGGCGCGTCGCCGTGATAGCGCAGGCCGCCGGCATGGATCGACGGCGGCACGAAGTCGTGCCCCAGCGTGAACATCTCGAGCAGCGGCGTCATCCCGGCGGTGTCCCCGAAGTCGTACTCGTACGCGCCCTTCGTGAGCGTCGGGCACGACGACGGCTCGACCGCCAGAAGTCGCACGCTGCGATCGTTCATGAACGGCAGCGCGACGCCGCCGTAGTTCGAACCGCCGCCGACACAGCCGATGACCACGTCGGGACGCTCCTCGCCCGCGAGGGCGAGCTGCTCCTTGGCCTCGAGACCGATCACCGTTTGGTGCAACAAGACGTGATTGAGCACCGAGCCGAGTGCGTAGTGGGAGTCCTCGCGGCTCGCGGCGTCGCGCACCGCGTCACTGATCGCCGCACCCAACGACCCGGGATGATCGGGTTGGTCCACGGGCGACGGCACGACTTCGGCACCCCACGTCTCCATCAGGACGCGGCGGTAGGGCTTCTGCTGGTACGACGCGCGCACCATGTACACCTTGCAGTCGAGGTCGAACTGCGCACACGCAAAGGCGAGTGCACTCCCCCACTGTCCGGCGCCGGTTTCGGTCGCGAGCCTTCGCGTGCCGGCCTGCTCGTTGTAGTAGGCCTGCGCGACTGCCGTGTTCGGCTTGTGTGAACCGGCCGGTGACACCGACTCGTCCTTGAAGTAGATGCGCGCCGGAGTGCCGAGCGCCTCTTCGAGCCGGCGCGCGCGCACCAAGGGTGTCGGCCGCCACAAGCGCAGGATGTCGAGCACCGCGCCCGGGATGTCGACCGTCGGCGCCTGCGTCATCTCCTGTTCGATCAACGCCATGGGGAACAGCGGCGCGAGGGCGTCCGGGCCGATGGGCTGCTTCGTCGCGGGATGGAGTGGCGGCTGCAACGGCGCCGGCAGATCGGGAAGCGCGTTGTACCACGCGGAGGGGATCCGGTCCTGCGGCAACTCGAAACGTGTCGCGTCGGTCATCACGTCGGCTCCTTCGCTACGGCGTTCTGGGTCGGCTGCGTGTGCAACATCACGTCCTGCGGGCCACCGGCGCGGCGGAGAGCTCGCGCACGAGCGCGGCGGGGTCATCTGCGCGGACCAGCGCCTCGCCGACGAGCACCGCGTCGAACCCGGCGTCCGCCATCCGGCGCGCGTCCTCTGCCGACCGGATCGCGCTCTCGGCGACCGCGATCACGCCTGGCGGAAGGCGGGAGACCAGTGCGCCGGCAACGTCGAGATCTTCGGAGAACGTGGCGAGATCGCGACTGTTCACGCCCACGATCTCCGCGGCTGCGCCCAGCGCGCGGTCGATCTCCGCGGCATCGTGCGTCTCGACGAGCGCCGCCATCCCGAGCTCGCGGGCGAGGGCATGAAGGTCTGCGAGCAACGCGTCATCGGGCAACGCCGCGCAGATGAGGAGCACCGCGTCGGCCCCGATCGCGCGCGCCTCGTACACCTGGATCTCGTCGATCGTGAAGTCCTTGCGGAGCACGGGGAGGCCGGTCGCGTCGCGAGCAGCCTGCATGTCCGCCACCGAGCCGCCGAAGTACGGACGGTCGGTGAGCACCGACAGCGCGGCCGCACCACCGGCCTCGTAGGCCTTCGCGGTCGCCGCCGGCTCGAGACCGGGCGCGAGGTCACCCTTGGACGGCGAGCGGCGCTTCAGCTCACCGATGACGGCAAGTCTGCCGTCGTCGCGCCGGAGTGCGCCTGCGAAATCCCGGGTGCGCGGCGCGTTGATCGCGTGTTCGCGGAGCAGGTCGCGCGTCTGCGGCTGCCGCAGCAGCGTGACCTCGTCGATCTTCGTGGCGAGGATCTCGTCCAGGACCGTCAAGCGGTGCGGAGTCTACGGCCGCACCGCGCCCCGGGTTTGCAACTCAAACGACCCCGCGGGTGCGTGCTGTTGCAAACGGTTGCTTCGCTCTACGCTCCGGCCCATGAGCGTGACCTTTCCCGAAGCATTCCTGTGGGGCGCGGCGGCGGCGGCGCACCAGATCGAAGGCGGCAACTGGAACAACGACTGGTGGGCATTCGAGCACCAGCCCGGCACGCCGTGCGTCGAGCCGTCGGGCGACTGCTGCGACAGCTACCACCGATATGCCGAGGACATCGCGCTCGTGCGGGAGCTCGGTCTCGGCGCCTACCGATTCTCGATCGAGTGGTCGCGCATCGAGCCCGAGGACGGCGAGTTCTCGCGCGCCGCGCTCGACTATTACCGGCGGGTCCTCGCCGAGTGTCACGAGCAGGGCGTGAAACCAGTGGTGACGTTCCACCATTTCTCGACCCCGCGCTGGATGGCCGCCCTCGGCGGCTGGGAGTCGAACGAGGTCGTGGATCGCTTCGCGCGTTTCTGCGAACGTGCCGTTGCGCATCTCGGCGACCTCATCGCGATGGGCTGCACGATCAACGAGCCGAACATCGTGTCGCTGATGGGGTACGTCGTCAGTGTCTTCCCGCCCGGCCGCCGCGACCTCGACGCGTTCGCGAAGGTGAACGAGCACCTGAAGGCGGCGCATCGCCGTTCGTACGACGTGTTGAAGGCCGGCCCCGGTGACTTCCCGGTCGGCTTGTGTGTCGCGATGGGCGATTGGTGGGCGCCACCGGGCGCCGAAGAGACGCTCGAGCGGGTGCGTCACATGCACGAGGGGCAGTTCCTCGAGTGCGCGAAGGGTGACGACTTCGTCGGGGTGCAGGCGTATTCGCGCACGCGTCTCGACGAGCGTGGCCTGCCCCTGGGGCCCGAGGAGGGCGTCGAGGTCGTGGCGTCCATGGGATACGAGTACTGGCCTCAGGCCCTCGAAGTCGCCGTGCGCCATGCCGCGGAGATCGCACAAACGGCCTTGTACGTGACCGAGAACGGCCTCGGCCACGACAACGACGAGCGGCGCATCGCGTATGTCCGCGACGCGCTCGAAGGAGTCGGGCGATGCCTCGACGACGGCCTCGACGTCCGTGGCTACTTCTACTGGTCGCTGCTCGACAATTTCGAGTGGGCCCTGGGCTACGGGCCGAAATTCGGCCTCGTCGAAGTCGACCGCCGGACGTTCGCCCGCACACCGAAGCCGAGCGCGAAGTGGTTCGGCGGGATCGCCCGTGCCAACCGGCTCGACTGAGGTGACCGGCTGAGCCGTCGGCCAGATCTTCGCATTTCGCCCATCGCCGGCTTCATCGTTCCCTCACAAAGGGTTCATGCTCTCCGGGTCGCCGGATGCGACGATGAAGACGCATGGAGCGCGGGACCATCCTCGTCGTCGACGACGAGCCGAACATCGCCGACCTCGTGGAGCTGTACCTCCGGCGTGACGGATACCGGGTCGTGAAGTCCGCCAACGGCGAGGACGCGCTCCGGGCGGTCGCCGATCACCGTCCCCGGCTCGTCGTGCTGGACGTCGGGCTCCCCGACATCGACGGCCTCGAGGTGTGCCGGCGGCTCCGCGCCACATCGACGACGCCGGTCATCTTCCTCACCGCCCGCGATACCGAGGTCGATCGTGTGCTCGGTCTCG
>DASQHW010000075.1:0-1632 GCA_035631895.1 Acidimicrobiia bacterium
TTCATCGAGGGTGCGACCGTCGCGGGCGCCGACGTCGTCGACATCGGGCTCTGTTCGACCGATGTCGTCTATTTCGCCGCGGGTCGTCTCGACGCGCCGGGTGCGATGTTCACCGCCAGCCACAACCCCGCCCAGTACAACGGCATCAAGATGTGTCGTTCGGGCGCGGCGCCGATCGGCGAACAGACCGGGCTGCAGCAGATCAAGGAGATGGTCGCGTCCGGCGTCACGTCCCGGGGCGAGGTCGCCGGCAAGGTCGAACGGCGAGACCTCCTCGAAGAGTTCGGCGAGCACGTGCGGTCGTTCGTGGACCGATCTGTGCTCGCGCCCCGCGCCGTCGTCGCGGACACCGCCAACGGCATGGGTGGCCTCGTCGTGCCCAAGGTGTTCGAGGGGCTGCCGTTCAGCCTCACCGTGCTCTACGGCGAGCTCGACGGCACGTTCCCGAACCATCCCGCCGATCCGATCCAACCCGAGAACCTGAAGGATCTTCAGCGCGCGGTCCTCGACATGGGTGCCGACGTCGGCCTCGCGTTCGACGGCGACGCAGACCGCGTGTTCCTCGTCGACGACAAGGGGATGCCTGTCAGCGGGTCGACGACGACGGCCATCGTCGCCGCGGGCATCCTGGATCGTCATCCCGGCGAGACGATCGTCCACAACCTCATCTGCTCACGAGCGGTCCCGGAGATCATTCGCGAGCACGGTGGGATACCGGTCCGCACCCGGGTGGGCCACTCGTACATCAAGCAGGTCATGGCGGAGACCGGTGCGATCTTCGGGGGTGAGCACTCGGCGCACTATTACTTCCGCGACAACTGGAGGGCCGACTCCGGCTCGATCGCCGCCCTCTGCGTGCTCGAGCAGCTGTGCCGGGCCGGTGTGCCGTTGTCGGAGCTGCGCAAGCCGTTCGAGCGGTACGTGCAGAGCGGTGAGATCAACTCGCGCGTGGACGACCCTGCCGCAGTCATCGAGCGGGTCGCCGCCGCGTACGCCGGCGTGCCGCAGGACCGGCTCGACGGCCTCACCGTCGATCACGGTGAATGGTGGTTCAACGTCCGGCCGAGCAACACCGAGCCACTGCTACGGCTGAACCTCGAGGCGCCCGACGCACCTTCGTGCGAGCGGCACACCCGAGAAGTGCTGGCGATCATCCGCGACGAGTCACCCCGCTAGCCTGCGCGCCATGGCGCTCGATCCGAAACTCCTCGAGATTCTCGCTTGCCCCGAGGACAAGGGTCCGTTGTTGTACTTCAGCGACGAGCAGTCGCTCTACAACCCCCGGCTGAAGCGGCGGTACCGCGTCCTCGACGGTGACATCCCCGACCTGCTCATCGACGACGCCGAGACCGTCGACGACACGGAGCACTCGCGGCTTCTCCAGAAGGCCGAGGCGGACGGGATCAAACCCACGTTCGAAGAATGACCACCGACACGCTGGGGTTCCTCGACGCAGTCACCGGGCTGCCGGAGCAGCTTGCGGCTGCCCACGAAGCGGCGGGCAAGGTGCATGCCGAGCGGTTCCCGCGCGGCGACGACATCCGCAACATCATCGTCATGGGCATGGGCGGTTCCGGGATCGCGGGTGACGTCGCCGCCGCTGCCTTCAACGACGAGCTGCCGGTGCCGATC
>DASQHW010000076.1:0-5416 GCA_035631895.1 Acidimicrobiia bacterium
GGCCACGCCGGTGCGATCATCTCGGGCTCCAAGGGCACTGCCGCCGCAAAGATCGCCGCGCTGGAAGCGGCCGGCGCCCGGGTGGCGCGCAACGCGCCCGAGATCGGCCCACTCATGGCCGAGGTGGTCGCCGGCCTCTGAAACGGCCTGCGGTGACGCACTGCGGTTATGAGAGGGGAGGCGCCCCGGCCGTGTCCCGCGTCCGCAGGATGGCACCGGCCAGCAGGGCGATCGCCGCGAGGAGCATCAGCCAGAAGCCCGCGCCCCAGTCGAGCCTTCCCTTGTCGCGAATCAGGTACGCCAACATCATGATCGCCACCTGGAACGCGAGCACCAGGTGCACCTGGTCCCAGGTGAAGCCGAGCGGACGGTCGGGCAGGCTGGTGCCCGGCGCGAAGGTCGCCAGCGCCACCTGCACCGCCATCACCACGCCGAACACCACGATCAACGTCGTCAGGGGGAAGAGGAAGAGGTTCGTGAAGGAGCTCCACGCGTTCCAGGACCTCGACACGCCCAAGATGCTGAACTCGTAGAACGGCAGGAACGAGCCGATCAGCATGATCACACCACCGGCGAGGATGACGCTCGAGGCCGGTGTCAGCTTGGCCTTGTTCACGGAATGCGCCCCCTCAGCCGATCACGCCGGTGTGCCGCTCGTGCTGGAGCATCCACGCCCCGACCCCGAGTGCCAGGCCGCCGAGCACTTCGATCCAGAGACCGATCTGCTTGTCGGCGATGTCGGTGCTCAGGAACCCGAGGGCCAACAGGGCGGCCATGATGCCGAGCGCGAGGTGCACCTGCTCCCAACTGAAGCCGACAACTCTCTTCGGCAGGTTCATGCCCGTGAAACGTGTGACCGCGATCTGCACGGACATGATGACGCCGTAGAGCGGCAGGAGCGTCGCGACAGGAAAGATGCCCGAGCCCCAGGAGCTCGTGTGGCTCGCGAAGTCGAAGAACGAGAAGACGAGCATGATCGGTCCCGCCGCCATGATCACGATCTCGCCGGGTGTGGGTTGTTGCCGGTACGCCATCACCGCGCTCCCCTGGGTGTAGACAGCAGTGAAACACTTCGGCGGGCGAATTCTGGGGATTTCACCTCCAGGAACGGCGCGAAGGCGAGAGCTAGGGTGACCGGGTGCGTGTCGGAGTGCTCGCGTCCGGCAGCGGGACCATTCTCAGGGCGATGCTCGACCGCGGGCTCCCGGTCGTCGTCGTCGTCGCCGACCGGCCGTGCGGCGCGCTCGACATCGCCCGCGGTGCGGGCGTTGCCGCCGAGCTCGTCGCGCGGCGGGACTTCTCGCCGGGGTTCGACCGCGTCGCGTACACGCACGACATCGTCGACGCGCTCCAGCGTCACGACGTGGAGCTTGTTGCGATCGCGGGCTTCGGTACGATCCTGTCGAAGCCGTTCGTCGACGTCTACAGCGGTCGCGCCGTCAACACGCATCCGGCACTGCTGCCCGCGTTCAAGGGCTGGCACGCGGTACGGGAGGCGCTCGAGGCCGGTGTGAAGGTGACCGGGACGACCGTGCACCTCGTGACCGAGGACGTGGATGCCGGCCCGATCCTTGCCCAAGAGGCGGTGCCGGTCCTCGACGGCGACACCGAAGAGACGCTGCACGAGCGCATCAAGGAAGTGGAGCGACGCTTGTATCCCGAGGTCATCGAAAGGCTCGCCGGCACCACCGGCGCGCGAGCATGAGGACGAAGATCAAGCGAGCCCTGGTGTCGGTCTACGACAAGACGGGACTCGTCGAGCTCGCACGCGGGCTGCACGACCTCGGCGTCGAGCTGGTCTCGTCGGGCAACACCGCGACCGCGCTCGAAGCCGCCGGCATCCCGGTGACGAGGGTCGAGGCAGTGACGGAGTCGCCGGAGATGCTGGGCGGCCGGGTGAAGACGCTCCATCCGAAGGTTCACGGCGGGCTGCTCGCCGACCTCGGCAACGAGAGCCACCGCCACGACCTCGACCTGTACGGCATCCGCCCGTTCGAGCTCGTCGTGTCGAACCTGTATCCGTTCGAGCAACGACCCGAGATCGAGACGATCGACATCGGAGGGCCGGCGATGACCCGCGCCGCCGCCAAGAATCACGCGTGGGTGACGATCGTGACCGACCCGTCCCAATACAAGCCGCTGCTCGTCGAGCTCCACGCGAACGACGGCACCGTGGGACCGGACACCCGAACGGCGTTCGCGCTCGAGGCGTTCGCACGGACTGCGGCCTACGACGCCGCGATCGTGCAGTGGCTCCAGGCCGGTGAGCTGCTCCCGCACCATCTCACGCTCGCACTGACCCGTACCGACGAGACACTGCGGTACGGCGAGAACCCGCACCAGCGTGCCGCGCGTTACCGCAACAACGGGACGCGCAGCTGGTGGGACGATGTCGTGCAGCACGGCGGCCTCGCGCTCTCGTATCTGAACTATTACGACGCAGACGCGGCGTGGAAGCTCGTGCATGATCTCGGTGACGGCCCGGTGTGCGCGATCATCAAACACGCGAACCCGTGCGGAGTTGCCGTCGACGAAGACCTGGCGAACGCCTATCAGCGTGCGCTCGAATGCGACGAGCAGTCCGCGTTCGGCGGCATCGTCGCCCTGAACCGTCCCGTCGACCACGCAACCGTCGAACGCATGGTGGCCGGCCCGCAGGCGGATGTCGTGATCGCGCCCGGGTACGAACCGGGCACGATCGAGGCGTTGCAGAAGAAGCGCAAGAACACGCGCATCCTCCAAGCACCCGCGCCGGCGGCAGAAGCCCGCGACATTCGACAGATCTCGGGAGGTTTCCTGGTGCAGGACGCCCATCACTTCGCGGCGTCTCGAGACGACTGGCGTGTCGTGACCAAGGTGGCACCCACCCCGGAGCAGTGGCGCGACCTCGAGCTGGCGTGGCGCCTCTGCGGGCGCGTGAAGTCGAACGCGATCGTGCTGGTGAAGGATCGCCAGGCGGTCGGCATCGGCGCCGGCCAGCAGAGCCGTGTGGAGTCGGGCGTGATCGCGGCCCGGAAGGCGAACGGCCGCGCCCGCGGGGGCGCGTGCGCCAGTGATGCCTTCTATCCCTTCGAGGACGGCATCGAGGCGGCGGCCGCCGCGGGCGTCGCTGCCGTGATCCAACCGGGAGGCGGAATGCGCGACGAAAAGATCATCGAGCGGGCGGACGAGCTGGGTCTCGCAATGGTCTTCACGGGCGAACGACACTTCCTGCACTGATGGCCGCCACCCTGCTCGACGGGAAGGCGCTCCTCGACGCCGTCAAGGACGACCTCCGGGTGCGCATCAAACGGCTCGCGGAGCACGGCGTCACGCCCGGGCTCGGCACCGTGCTCGTCGGTGACGACCCGCCGAGCCATGCCTACGTGCGGCTCAAGCGTGAGGATTCCGCGGAGATCGGCATCCAGTCGGTGCACACCGAGCTGCCGGCGACGACGACCCAGGAGGAGCTCCTCCGAGTCATACGGCGCTACAACGAGGATCCCGCGGTCGACGCGTATCTCGTGCAGGTGCCGTTGCCGCCGCACCTGGACGAGGAGGCGGCCCTCCTCGCCGTCTCCCCCGCCAAGGACGCCGATGGGCTGCACCCGGTGAACCTCGGCAAGCTCGTGATGGGTGTCAGGAACGCCCCGAGGCCTTGCACGCCCCTCGGCATCCAGGCGTTGCTCGTCCGGCACAAGGTTCCCATCGTGGGACAACACGTCGTGATCATCGGCCGCGGCCTCACGATCGGCCGGCCACTGGCCAACCTTCACTCGTTGAAGGAACCGCACGCCAATGCCACCGTCACGGTGTGTCACACCCACACACAGTTCCTGCCCCAGTACACCAAGGACGCCGACATCATCGTCGCTGCGGCGGGGCGGCCACATCTGGTGACGCCGGACATGGTGCGGCCCGGCGCCGCCGTCGTCGGTGCCGGGGTGACGATGGAGGGCCGCCGCGTCATCTCCGACGTCGACGAAGGCTGCGCCGAGGTCGCCGGTTGGATCACCCCGCGCTTGGGGGGCGTCGGACCCACGACTCGCGCGATGCTGCTCCGGCAAACCGTCGAAGCGGCAGAGCGAAGGGCAACGCGATGACTGCTGCGCCCCAGCCGGCTCCCACCTGCGCAGTGTGCGGCACACTGGTTGCTCCCGACGCACCCCGTTGCCCGTCGTGCGGGCTGACACGTCCGGGCGCTCGTGGCAGCCGCGTGCTCGGCCGTCATGGGTTGTGGTTGCTCGCGGCGATGATGTTTGCCGTGTACCTGATCGTGCTGTTGATCGTGGCTGCCGCTCGCTGAGTTCGTACACGGCGACGCGCGGCGCCGAAGATCTGTGTAGAGGTATCCCGAGTGCTACTTGCCGAGTTGACCGTCCGCCACACGCGCCGGCACATGCCGACGCGGCGCGTCGCGCTCGGAGGGGCCTACCTCCCGACATCGGGCTCGGCGCACGGCGCGGCGCTGGTCGCAGCGGTCGTTGCAACGAACCTGACCGCGATCGACGAGGAGCAGCGTGAGCTCCTGCCCAGGCTGCTGCACGACGCGCGGCGCGGGCTGACGATCCCGCGCATCGCGCTGCGCCACCGGCTGCAACACGACGTGCACGGGCTGGACCGTTCGCGCCACCGCGTGCTCGGGGAGGACGGACGGATCGTCTTCGAGCTCGACGTGCACGGCGCGCCGGCGCCGCAGGTCCTCGGCGCGGTGCTCGGTGCCGCCGCGCTGCCCTCGGTCGGGCGCTCGATCGCGCTCGACGCCATTCGGCGCGTCGTCGACGGCAGGTGGTCGGGCCTCACGTCCGAGGTCGGCGTCCGGTTCGTTGCCGAGGCGACGTGGAACGGCCTCCGGCCTCCCCTCGCCTCCACCGACGCGTGGACCCGCGGCGGCCCGCCCGACGAGGAGCTCTGGAGAGGTGTCGCACCCGACGAGCGGTGGGCGATGGAGGTATTGGGCCTCCGGGCCGGGATGCGGGTCGAACGCGACGACGTCAATCGCCGCTTCCGCCGGATGCTGCGCGACGCGCATCCGGACAGCGGCGGCGCGGCGACCGGTGCGGCCGCTCGCATTGCCGAGTTGACCGAAGCCCGCTCGATCCTGCTGGCCATGACTTCCGGCGAGGTCGCGGCCGAAGGCTAACTTCGGGCTCGTGAAGAATCCCGTGCGTGTCGCAGTGACCGGCGCGGCCGGTCAGATCGGTTACAGCCTCGTCTTTCGCATCGCGAACGGCGATCTGCTCGGCAAGGAGCAGCCGGTGGTGCTCTCGCTGCTCGAGATCACGCCGGCGATGGGCGCCCTGCAGGGGCTCGTCATGGAGCTGGAGGACTGCGCGTTCCCGCTTCTCGCCGGCATCGATACGAGCGACGACGCCGACGCCGCGTTCGACGGGGTCAACTACGCGCTGCTCGTCGGCGCGCGTCCGCGTGCGAAGGG
>DASQHW010000077.1:0-4396 GCA_035631895.1 Acidimicrobiia bacterium
GTCGTCGCCGGGCGCGTCGGCGTTGACGGCTTCGTCGACGGCGTCGGTGGAGAGCATGTGGATGCATTTCCAGGGGCAGATGTCGACGCAGCCTTCGCACAGGATGCATTCGGCCTGGTCGATGTGGAGGAATTGCTTGGGCTTGACGGCTTGGGTCAGCCACTTGGGGTCGACCTCTTGGAGGACGTACGACGTCGAGAACTCCGGCATCGGCGGATTCGCATCGGTACGCGCCATGTCTATGCGCTCTCTCGCTGCGAGCCGGCTGCATCATGCTCGTGGTCGTGCACGCGCTTCATGGTCACTCGCTCGTGGTCACTGGTCTGCCGTAGGCGCTGACACGCTCTTCGCGACGCGCGCGGAGTCGCGCGAGCGGTCCGCCGCGGGATGACGTCGCGGTCTCCTCACCTTCGACTGCCGCCTCGGCGACCTTGCGCTTCTGCCACGCGACGAAGAGGTACACGTTGAGCACGAGCACGACGACGTAGATACCGGCGGCGACCGCGTCGACGAACTTGTCGCGCGTGATGTCGAACGGCGGGAGGTGAGAACCCCACTGGTCGCGCCGGAGGAGGAAGGTCGAGGAGCTGAAGTTCAGGTACGAGTTCCCGAAGATGATCCACTCGGACGGGATGACGCCGTAGCCGAGTGTGAGCATGATCCACACGCCCATCGCACCGAGGAAGGTCTGGGACCAGGTGGCCGGTTCGCTCGAACGCTTCGGCCGCCGGATCAACATGAACGCGACGCCCAGGCCCCCGGCGAAGAGCACCGATGCCCAGATCAACCGGCCGGCCTTCCGGGGGAAGTGCGACCCGAAGACGGTACGGGGCAACAGATTGGGCACATGCACCGCAAGCAGGTTCCACTCGTGGAGGTAGCGCATCCGCTCCGGGCGCCCTTTCTTACTCGGCCGTGTCGCCTTTCGTACCACGCTAGATGCGCCCGCGGCACATCGCGCGACACGACACGCTACGGCTTTTCCCGCTTCGTTTCCCGCCGTTCGGGCATGTGATCATGTGCTCCATGAGCGCGCGCGAGACGGTGACGTACGACGCTCTCGTCATCGGCGCCGGACCCTCCGGCGCCACCGCCGCGTACTGGCTCGCGTCGCGTGGTCGGCGCGTGCTCGTCGTCGAGAAGAAGCGCTTCCCGCGTGAGAAGACCTGCGGCGACGGGCTCACGCCGCGTGCCGTGCGCCAGCTCCACGACATGGGGCTCGCGGAACGACTCGAGGGCTTCCAACGATTCGACGGCCTGCGCTCGATCGCCCACGGCATCACCCTCGAGCTCGCATGGCCCGAGCACCCCGATTTCCCGCCGTACGGCTACGTCGTCCGCCGGCGCGAGCTCGACGAGATGGTCGCCGACCATGCGGTCAAGGCCGGCGCGAACCTGTGGCAGGGTGCCGAGGCCGTCGCGCCGGTCGTCGAGGGGGGCTTACTCACCGGCGCGGCCGTCCGTCACAAGGAGTCCGGCACCACGGAAACCGTCCGTGCGCGCTACGTGGTCGTGGCCGACGGCGCCAACTCGCGGTTCGGGCGTGCGCTGGGCACCGCGCGGGACCGGTCGTTCCCGCAGGGCATGGCGATTCGCGGCTATTTCACCAGCCCGTTCCACGACGAGCCCTGGATCGAGAGCCATCTCGACATTCGCGACCGGGCTGGCAACCATTTGCCCGGGTATGGATGGATATTTCCCGTTGGTGACGGCACGGTCAACGTGGGCGTCGGCCTCCTCTCGACCTTCGCGGGTTGGAAGCACGTGAACACGACACACCTGATGGAGGCGTTCTGCGAGACCGCTCCCGCGCGGTGGGGCCTGTCGCCGGAGACCGCGACGTGCGCGCCGACCGGCGGTCGCCTGCCGACCGGCGGGTCGGTGCAGCCTCGCGTCGGTCCGACCTTCCTGGTCGCCGGCGATGCTGCCGGGTTCGTCAACCCGTTCAACGGAGAAGGCATCTCCGTCGCGTACGAGACGGGCCGGCTCGCCGCCGACGCGATCGATCTGGCGCTCGCCACGGATGACGGCCTCGCGTTGCTCACCTACGACGAGCGGCTCGAGGAGGTCTACGGCCTCTATTTCAAGGTGGCGCGCGAGTTCGTGCGAGCGATCGGCAACCCGGCGGTGATGCGCGAGCTTTCGCGGGTCGGGATGCACAGCCACACCTTGATGGAGTGGGTGCTTCGGATCATGGCCAACCTGCTCCGGCCCGACGAGCTCGGGCCGGCCGAGGCCGTGTACCGGGCGATTGCGACGCTTGTCCGTGTCGCGCCCGAACCGTGACACGCCCGCCCGTCGTCGTGGCGCACCGGACGTGCCCACGAGACGCGCCCGAGAACTCACTTGCCGGTATCGCGGCTGCCGCGCGCGCCGGCGCGGACGTCGTCGAGGTCGATGCACGCCGAAGTCGCGACGGCACCGCAGTGCTGCTGCACGACCCCTGGCTCGGCCGCATCCAGCACGTGCCGCTGCCGCTGCGATGGGCGAGCGATGCGCTGCTCGCGCGATTGCGCGTGCCGACGTTGCGCGAGGCGCTCGACACGGCTCGTGGGCTCGGGCTCAAGGTGGCGATAGACACCAAGGACCCGGGGGCGGCCGACGCCGTGCTCGCGGCCGTCGAACAGGCGGGCGCCCGGGAGGACGTGCTCCCATGGTCACAGCACATGCCGGTGGTGCGCGCCTTCGTGCGTGCGCTCCCCGACGCCGAGGTCGCGCTGTTGCGCGACAGCTTCACGCCCGAGCAGCACGAGCGGCTGCTCGCGGATGCGGCGGCGATCGGTGCCGCCGCGGTCAGCGCTCATCAGGACGCGGTGACTCCCGCGTTCATCGGCGCGGCCGCGGCCCGCGGCCTCGGCGTCTACTGCTGGTACCAGCGGGGCGACCTCCAGGACAAGCGTCTGGCAGAGGTCGCGGCCGCCGGCCTCACGGGGGTCGTCACGGATTGGCCCGCGGATGCCCGGCGAGTCCTGCAGGGCCCGCAGTAGCATCTTTTTCATGTGCGCGAACTGCATGAGCAAGGTCGACATCATCGCCGGCACGGTCGGCTTCGGCGCCTTCGTCTTGAAAGGCCCCGTCCAGGATGTCCTCGTCGCAGCCGGTGTGCTGCCCGAACCGCACCCGCTCGCACGCGACATGCGCACGGTCACCTTCCTGCGCGGCCTCGAGCTCGACCCGGTGGCGATTCTCGGCGGCGAGGTCGTCGACGCCGCGGACCGGGCCCTCGCCTTCCCCCGGCAGAAGATCTACCGGCGTTCGTTGCGGGACGCGATCGCGTTGCTTGCGGGCCGCTCCATGCGGTCCCAGACCGTCCCCGCCGTCCAGTAGACGAGGAACAACAGCGTCAACGCCGTCGGCAGCACGATCAACGGGCTGACGTGCGGCAGGTGCACCGGCTTCACCCACCACGGCCCGGTCCACGACAGGTCCCACGGATAGCCGTGGTGCTTCACCCCGTTGATGACGGGCTCGGCGACGAGGTGCGCCCAGGTCGTCCACGCGATGAGGCGGCAGACCCCGTAGAAGAACACGCTGCGGTAGATCGCGAGCAGCCCGCGCTCGTCGAACCATTGGCCGAGCCACGACCACACGTGGGGGTCGGCCGGCACGACGTTCGTCCGCCAGAACTGGCGAGTCAGGACCCGCCACGAGCAGACGACCACGACGAGCCAGAAGACGTCCATCGCGAAGCCCAGGCTGCTGAAGTACGCGGCCGCGTCGAGGTTCTTGCCGCCCTTCACCGTTGCCGCATATGCCCAGGTGTGAAGGCTCCAGTTCAGCGTCGTGAACGGGAACAGCAACATGGTGCCGATGCTGTCGTTGACGTCGGTGAGCACGTGCGCGGCGAAGCCGAGGAGGTAGCCGATCGTCCATGCGCGATTGTGCTTCCAGGCCCAGATCCCGAAGCAGACGAGGGTCCCGAAGAACAAGGTGTGGCTGAAGCCCATCCCGGGCCAGCCCCGATGCCATTGGTACGGCTTGGTCGCGCCGTAGTGGTGGCCCTTGATCGTGATGCCGTACACCCAGAACTTCGCGAGGAAGTCGGGCGTCCAGTCGCCGAAGAAGATCGCGAACCAGCTGATCTGGCCCTGCATCTTGCGTGGAAGGTGCGCCTCGACCGCGTACACCTCGAATTGGTGTGCTGCCCAGCTCATGCGGCTCCGCGCTCCGGTCCGCGGTTCAACGCACGGGCCTCCCGCGCTGCGGGCGAACCGGCCGCCGGCGGACGAGATTCCAGAGTGCCGGCAGGCCCCACACCCACGCGAGCAGCCATACGGGCCCGGCGACCCAGTTCAGCAGCCATTTGTTGTGGATCGACACCAACACGTACGTCACGGCCGCTGCCGCGTAGAGGAACACGTCGACGTACTTCGACGGGGTCCCCGGCTCCGGCGCG
>DASQHW010000078.1:0-1865 GCA_035631895.1 Acidimicrobiia bacterium
CGGCAAGAAACTCTCGTTCGGATATGAACAGCGCGGTGAGCGCGGTTGCCCATGCCCGTTTCCAGTCGTGTTGCGCGATGGATGACTCGGCGTGGTGAATGGCGTCGCGTGCGACTTCGAGGTCGATCCAGGCGTCCGGGATCCGAACCCGTACTGCGGACCTGCCATCGATCGCGTCGGCGCCGAAGACGCGACGCAACTTCGACAGGAGTGGGTTGAGGCGCGCATCGACTGCCGCCGGATCGGCTTCGCGCCAGAGGGCTTCGGCGAGTTCGTCGCGTGGCACGAGGCGGTGGCGGTGGACGACGAGGTAGCAGAACAGGAGGCGGCCTTGGCGACCGGGCAGGCTGGTGTCGATCCGGCGGCCGTCGGCTTCGACGATGACCGGCCCGCAGACCTGGACGCGCAGCGCCCGAGGAACGGATGGCAACGTCACGCCAACATGATGGCTCTAGCGTTCGGTCCGGCCCAGCGCAACTGCACACGGGAGGTACAAATATGGCCAAGCTGATCCGATGTGAGTGCGGCTTCGTCGCGCGCGGCGACACCGACGATCAGGTGATCGGCGCAATCCGCGAGCATTTGGCCGCCGATCACCCGACGCTGTTGGACAGCGTGAGCGACCAGGATCTGCTCGGCTGGATCCAGGCCGAGTAGGCGGGCGGACGGAGGCGTTTCACGCCAACCACGGCGGGCCGCGCCAAGGTTGCGCCAAGGTCGTTGCAACGAGCCTGTCGTAGAACCCACCTCTGGGTCCGTTCGCGACTACGGAGGTGGATCATGACCTCGATATCAACGAATCGCAGGCTCGACGGAGACCGCGAAGCGGTGCTTGTCGACGCCGAGTGGCTGACGGCGCATGCGAACGATCCAATAGTACGCATTGTCGAGGTCGATGTGAGTGCCGCGACCTACGACGCGGGTCACATCGACGGCGCAGTGTTGTGGAACGTGTATGCCGACCTGAAAGACAGCGACTACCGACTCGCCGACCACACGCGTATCGAACGGCTGCTGTCGAGATCGGGGATCCGCCCCGACTCGACGGTCGTGTTCTACGGCTACGCACCTGCGCTCGGTTTCTGGCTGATGAAGTTGTACGGACACGACAATGTACGCATCCTCGACTGCTCCCGCGATACCTGGCAGGCCCGGGACTTGCCGTGGAGCATCTCGCAGACCGAACCTGTCGCGACGACCTACGACCTCGGCGACACCGACCGTAACGTTCGTGCGGTGCTCGACGATGTTCGCGCCGCGATCGGCAATCCAGCTATCACGCTCGTCGACGTGCGGACAGACCTTGAGTTCCGCGGCGAGCGTTTTTGGCCATCGGGTGGTCTCGAGCCGGGGGGTCGCGCCGGACACGTCCCGACGGCACGCCATCAACCGATCGACGGGCTGTTCCACGATGACGGTTCGTACCGGACGACATCCGAGTTACGGGCGCAGTTCTCTTACGTCGATCTCGACAGGGTCGACGAACTCATCACCTACTGCACGATAGGTGGCCGCGCCGCGACCGCATGGTTCGTGCTCACCTACCTGCTCGGCCGCAGCGGCGTCCGCGTCTACGACGGATCCTGGGCCGAGTGGGGCCGCACGGCCGGCACACCAGTCGCACCAGACGCGCTCGCGTCGACCCCACGGTGAAGCATGTGCGCGAACCGTTCCGGCTGGACGGCAACGTCGCGCTCGTCACAGGCGCGTCCTCGGGGCTCGGCGCGCGTTTTGCCACAGTCCTATGTGATGCTGGCGTGCACGTGATCGCGACGGCACGCCGAACTGATCGTCTCGACACGCTCCGCACCACAAGCACGTCGTATCAAGACGATTCCAGGAGATATCACCGACGCAGAGCATCG
>DASQHW010000079.1:0-5932 GCA_035631895.1 Acidimicrobiia bacterium
AATCCTCGTTCACGGTCAGGCCATCCGGCTTCAAGGGCAACGAACCATCCTCGAGGGAGGTTCGGTCAAAGTTGAGCTCGTGCGTCGAAGGTCCGCGATTCACGACATGCAGCGTCACCGCACCCGCACGCACCGAGGACACCGAGGCTTGCAGTCCGAAGTCGTGCTCCGTCACCACCACACGCGACCCGGCCGACGAGCTCGGAACCGACGAACACGCTGCGGCGGCGGTCATCAACGAGACCCCCGCCAAGAGCACGAGGCAGGCCGCCCTGGCGCGGCGGCGGCGGCCTCCGGCCGGCCCGCCTGTTCTGATCATTCGAGGGACATCGGCCGCCCGTGGCCAACCTTGATAGCCCGATGCCCGAGGTTCGTCCTCGGGGTGAGGCTGGGTTCAGTCGCCTCCGCCCGAGCCCGAGGTGCCGCCGTGATCGTTGCCACTCGAGTTGGCGTCGCCACCGTTGCTCGATCCGTGGTCACCGCCACCGTCTCGCAGTTCGCTCGTCGGGGTAGTTCCGCCGGGGACTGTCGTGGGCGACATGCCGTCGTGGTTGCCGTCACTCTGGTGGGTGTCGCCTTCGTTGTTATCGGTCGTTGCCGCGGTGCCGCCGTCGCCGAGTGTCGTCGTCGTTTCGCATGATCCGCTTTGCGATTCGTTCTCCGCGGCATCCTCCGACCCGGTGCCGGACGCCTCGTCCGAGTCACTGCCGGCCCTGCCGTCCGACGCGACGTTGGAGACCGCCGCGCCGTGCTCGCAGCCTTCGGAACTGTGATCGTGCGCGACCGCTGACACCTCGCCGCCATGGTTGTCGGAGCGTTCCGCGGTCGTCGGGGTCGTGTCGGTCGGCATGGTCGTCGCCGTCGAATCGACCGTCGTCGACGTGGTCGAGTTCTCCACCGACGGCGGTTCGTGGTTGGCGTGCGAGGACGCGCCGATGCCGAGGTGAGACACGGCGTTCTCGACAGGGGCGGGCAAGGCGTGCGCGGCTGCCAGGCCGCCGGTCGCGGCGGCGACCACTGCGGTCGCGGCACCGATCTTCGCGAGCATCGAGGAACGCATTCGTTCAAACCTCCGAGACACAAACGATGGGGCCGGCATCCTCGGGGAGAGTCCCATCAGCGCCGCGATCTCGGCGCCGGCTACCGGTGTCGAGGTGTACGCAACCCGCACGTCACCGACGAAGTCGGCGAGCTGAGGAAGTGCGCCGGGGTCTCCGGAGAGGAGGGCATCCGCCGCAACATCATCGAAGTCGTGGGGTTCGTTCATCTCAGTGGGGTAAACGTCGTCGGCGCTCATTGCCGTACTGCCTCTTGCGAAGAAATCTTGCGGAGCACCGACGCCAGGCCCCGCCGCTGGAGGGCTCGTACCGCCTCGTAACTCTTGCCGAGGACCGACGCGACCTGCGCGATCGAAAGATCACCGACGATGCGCAGCACCAGCACGTCGCGTTGATCCGGGGACAGGCTGCCCAACAGCGCATCCACCCGCTCGTGCGCGAGCTTCGCCATCACCTCCGTTTCGGCATCGCCGCCGGAGTGCTCCTGGCCGTGAGAAAGCGGCGCCTCTGCCGGTCGCCGACGGCGACGACGGGCGTCGTCAAGCGCCGCGTTGCGTGCGATCGTGAACAGCCAAGCTCGGAACCCTTCCCCGTCTCCCTCGAAAGTACCGATCGAGCGGAAGACGCGTAGAAGCACATCGTTGGTCATCCCATCGGGATCAGCAACGCTCCGGGCGCGTAGGTAGCCCGCGACCGAGCCGGCCAAGGCTCGAAAGAGCGTCTCGAAGCCGAGCGGGTCGCCGGCGCGGGCCTGTGCAATCGCGACGTCGAGGGTCTCCTCCGTCTTACTCACCCGGCTGTTATCGGCGAGCGCGACAGACGAACTAGAGGCAATGAACCATGAAGACCACCTGCTCGTAATCAGGAACAGATGACGGCCACAGGCCGGTTTACGCGCGGAAGATCACTGCGCGCGTCGTCGACGTGGTGGAGTCAGTCTTCGAGGCTCGCCACGGTAGTGAGGTGTGCCCAGCTCGTGAACTTGGGTCGGCGGTCGCCCGTAGTCACGGGTAAGAGCCCGGAGAGGCAGTGGTCGCTACGGTCGGAGGTGGCAAGGAGATGTGCATCGCGACATCGTCCCGCTGTCGGTCGTCGAGGTTCCCCGGCAGGATCAGGCTCTTGCTGGTGCCGGCAGCGATCATCGTTGTGGCGGCGTGCGGATCGTCGAAGTCGACATCGAACGGCGCTCAATCGACACCGACCTCGGGCGGGACGACGTCGAACTCCAGTGCGGTAGTAATGATGTCCAATAGCTCGACGTTGGGCGCATTCCTGACCGACGCGAGCGGCATGACGCTCTATACGTTGACCAATGCCGGACATCCCGTCGCGTGCACGGGCAGGTGTGCCACGTTCTGGCCACCATTGCTCTTGCCGGCCGGTGTCACGAGCGCGAAGGGTCCCGCCGGCGTGACCGGTTTGGGTGTCGTGTCGATGGACGGCGGCATGCAGGTCACCGCACACGGCGATCCGCTCTATCGCTTCTCCAAGGACAAGGCACCGGGTGACACCAACGGTCAGGGCATCAGCAGCTTCGGCGGCGTATGGCACGTTGCTGCCACTGCGTCAGCCTTGCCGGCCAACTCCCCCGCGACAACGCCGCCGACGACCACAAGCAGCTACGGCGGCGGTGGCTACGGCGGCTAATTGTGCGACGGACGATAGCCCTGTCGCGTCTGCCTTGGTCCTTGTCGTAGTCGTCTCCTTCGGAGGCCCGCGGGACGGCTGAGGTTGTAGGAACTGCTGCGCTTCTCCGACCTTGTCGCTGAAGAACTCGGTGTCGTCCATCGTGAGGCCGTCGCACGCCGAGCAACGAAGGACCGGCCTCGCCGGCGACGATCCGCCGATGCCGAAGTCCCCCCAGCGCACCGATCGTCACACCTGCGAGCAGGAACGGGGAACGGCGCGCCACACTCCTCATCGTCCGCCGGAATACCCCCAGGGGTATATTGGTTGACCGGACACGGACGGAGGAGGATGCGGTGCAGTTGCCCGAGAACATCGTCGACGACGTACGCAAGCGATTGCGACGCGCCGCCGGACAGGTGCAAGCAGTCGAGCGCATGCTCAGCGAAGGCCGCGAGTGCCGTGAAGTCGTGATGCAGCTCTCGGCCGCGACGAAGGCCCTCGAGCAAGCGGGTTTCAAGCTCGTCGCCGCGGGCTTGACCTATTGCGTCGAGCATCCGGAAGCGGCCGAGGCCGACGGCTACGCGCGCGAAGACGTCGAGCGCATGTTCATGAAGTTGGCATGACGATGAAGTCGTTCGTAGGAGCAGCATGACCCTCACCCACGATCGCGACGCCACGACCCACGCGCCGTCGGCACCACCGGACCGGACGGCGCTGTTCTCGCGCATGGCGGCCTTCTCGGCGCGCCATCGCCGCGGCGTCATCACGCTGTGGCTGTTGGTCGCGTTCGCCGCGGCACCCCTCGCCCTGACGCTCACGGGCGCGCTTTCGGGCGCGGGCTGGGACGCGCAAGGTTCCACGGCACAGCACGTGCGGGCGGAGCTGCGGCGTGACTTTCCGCAACTGGGCGCAGAAGACCCCGTAGTCGTTTACCACCAGACGACCCCGATCGCGACGAACCCCGGCGCGCTGGAAGCGCTCGTCGCGCAGCTGCAACGCGCGCCGCGGACGTCTGCCGTCGTCAATCCCATGACGTTGCCCGCGACCGCCGGGCTGATCGCCCGCGACGGTAAGACCGCGATCATCCCCGTCGCCCAAGTCGTCCACAGCGACGCCCAACGACCGGTCGCCGCCGGTGCGCTCGGCAGCTACGTGAAACATCTGCGGTTTGCGTCCGGCACCACGGCAAACGTGACCGGCGAATGGCCGGTGTGGAGCGACTTCAACAAGATCAATGCCGAAGCACTGCACAAGGCAGAGCTGTTGAGCGGACTGCCCAGCATGATCCTGCTCTTCGTCGCGTTCGGCGTCCTCGTCGCGGCCGGACTGCCGTTGCTGCTCGCGCTCGCGGGTATCGCGGTCGGCTTCGCGCTGTTGCACATTCTCGGCTGGTTCACGCCGATGTCGGTGTGGTCGATGAACTTCTCGATGATGATCGGCCTCGCCGTCGGTATCGACTACAGCCTGTTCATCGTCAGCCGGTACCGCGAGGAACGCGTCGAAGGAAAGAGCGCGCTCGATGCGATCGAGGTCACGATGTCCACGGCCGGCAAGGCCGTGTTCCTGTCGGCCCTGACCGTCGTCATGGCACTGGCCGCGGTCTTCCTCGTGCCGGTCATGGTGTTCCGCTCGATGGCGCTCGGCATGATCCTGTCGGTCGTCGCGGTCGCGGCCGCGTCGCTCACGTTGTTGCCGGCGGTGCTGGTCGCGCTCGGGGACCGAGTCCTCGTCCGCAAGAACGCCGACGATCGCGACATCACCGCCGAAGGCCGCTGGCAACGCTGGACCGGCGTGGCGCTGCGCCGCCCGGGCACCGTCTTGGCGATCGGCCTGGCGCTGCTTGGCGTGCTGATCGCGCCCGCGCTCGGCATGCATCTCGGCATGCCCGGCGCGCGGGTGGTCGATACCGGCCACACCAGCCGCGACGGTTACGACACGCTCGTGCGTGCATTCGGCCCTGGCGCCGCCGCGCCCGCCTTCGTCACCACGCCCGCACGGGAGGCGGCGACCGTCTCCCGTATCGCTGCGCAGGTTCCCGGTGTCGTCGATGCCCGCGTCGTCACGGCGCCCGCCGCAACCGGACGTGTCGTCGTGCGTGTCACCGGCTCGTCGCCAGTCGACGACACGCGTACCGCGACGATGGTGAACACGTTGCGCACTCGGCTCGCCACCGCCGCGCCGGGATCGCGCGTCGGCGGCCCTGCTGCGCAGAACCGTGATCTCACCGCTGTGCTGCCGGGCCGAGCGCCGTATGCGATCGGCCTCATCCTGATCGTCGCGTTCCTGCTGTTGCTCGTCGTGTTCCGCAGCCTGATCGTCGCCCTCACGTCGATCGTCATGAACCTGTTGACGGTCGGCGCGGCATTCGGGTTCGCCACGCTCGTGTTCCAACACGGGTTCGGTACTGGACTGCTCGGCATTCAACACCAAGCGTTCGTTGACGCGTGGGCACCGTTGTTCTTCTTCGCGCTGCTCTTCGGCCTTTCGATGGACTATCAGCTGTTCCTGCTCGCAGCGATCCGCGAACGTTACGAAGCCACCGGCGACACGCGCCGCGCCGTCGCCGAAGGCATCGCTCGCACCGGCCGGCCGATCACCAACGCCGCGCTGATCATGATCGTGGTCTTCATCGCTTTCGGTGTGACCGGTCCGATCCCTCCGACCGAGCTCGGCCTCACCCTCGCGATGGCGGTGTTCCTCGACGCGACCATCGTCCGGGTCTTGCTCGTCCCCGCGACGATGGCGCTGATCGGTGACCGCAACTGGTACCTGCCCCGCTGGCTCGAGCGCGCGCTCCCACACGTGCGGTTCAACCACTGACCTTGAAAGGACCATCATGCCTTCACGCGTGCATCGATCGACATGGCCACTCGAACGCGTGCTCTTCGCGCTTGCGGGCACGATCACGTTGCTCAGTGTCGTGCTTGCAGCCACGTTCAGTATGTGGTTCTTGTTGCTCGCCGCCTTCGTCGGCGTCAACCAATGGCTGTACGTCGTTGTCGGGAACTGCCCGGCGTCGCTGGTGCTGCGCCGGCTCGGTGTGCCGGCGCGTTGCGGCCCGGTTGCATAGTCTCGAAGAGCGCGGCCCGTGCCGGGCGACGTGCTCGAACCGCCCGCCATGTCGCCAACTCGGCGGCGACGATCGCGCTCGTCGCGAAGGAGCAAGCCGATGCCGACGGTCGCGTTCGGCTCGAGTACGACCTGGGCCAGGCGACCGCGTTCATGATGCTCGCTGCGACCGATCT
>DASQHW010000080.1:0-1565 GCA_035631895.1 Acidimicrobiia bacterium
CTGCGTACCTGGCGCTACTCGCGCGCGCTGCACGCGCGGACACGTGCCGGCGAGCCTCGGGCGGCCAAACCGTTCGCGGGCCCGCACACGCGATTCGACGTTCCGCTCACGCCCAATCGGGGATTCGCCTACGACACCTTCGCCCTCTCCGACATCAAAGACGTCGCGAAGGCCTTCGACGCCCGCGTCACCGATGTCGTCGTGGCGATGGCGTCGGGCGCGCTTCGAAGATTTCTCGCACGCCACGGCGAGCTCCCCGACCGATCACTGACCGCGGCGATACCCGTCTCAGTACGCAAGCCCGAAGAAGAGCGCGAATGGGGAAACCGCATCGCGTCGTGGTATGTGGCGCTCGCGACCGACGTGGAGGATCCGGTTGATCGCATGCACGCGATCGTGCGAGGAACGCATGCGGCACGCGCTGAGCTCGACGCGACCGATCCGGAGCTACAACACCGATGGGCCGAGTACTGGCGACTGTTCCGGCTGGCAACCTTCGCGTTCCCGAAGATGGCCCGCCCATTCCTGCACCGCCCGAGCTACAACGTCATCGTTTCGACCGTACCCGGGCCGCCCAGCCCTCTCTTCCGGCACGGTGCCCGCATCGTGCACGTGATATCGATGGGCCCGCTCGTCGAGGGCATGGGCATCAACTTCACGGCATGGAGCTACGCGGGTGAGATGACGATCGCGGTCATGGCCTGCCGCGAGCAGGCGCCCGACCTGTGGGACGTCACCGGCGACTTGCGAGCGAGCCTCGACGAGCTGAAGGTTGCCGCCCTTACGACCAGCCCGACGGAACACCAAACGGATCGGCAACCAGCGGCGGACGGCCCGAGCCCCGCACACTCCATGAGCTTTCATAGGGGTACAACACCGGCTTGTCGCGCTACGCGCCGACGCGCACGGTTCCGAGGTGAACGACACCGCTACGGATGAGCGCGGCGTCGACGAACCAACGTACGTCGCGGCGGACGGCATAGCCGATGTGACCGCCGGGATACCAGTAGATGCTCGGCTGCTGCCAGTGGTGCCACAGCGGCGCGACCTGGCCGACCGGGTCGACGAGGCGGTCGACCAGCCCGGCGACGATGAAGCGCGACGCCGCAGGCGTGCGCGGGACGAGACGCAGCGGCGAGACGACAGTGTGCAGCGCGGTCGCGGGTTCGAGCATCGGGGTGAGCCGCGCGACCATCTCGGGCGGCGTCTGGCTGGAGAACAGCGTAGGGAAATCGGTCACCGGAATGATCGCGACGACGCAGTCGAGCGGCGCTTCGAGACCAGCCACGAGAGCAGCGACGTACCCACCGAGCGACACGCCCTGCAGGCTGATAGCGTCCGGCGACTGGGTGCGGATCCATCCGATGATCTGGCGTACGTCATGGGCCGCCTGCGCGAGACCGTGGACGTTGTCGAGCGGATCGATCGAGGGAAACTGCGCTCCCGCCCGCCTCGGTTCCCGGCGCGGTCCGTGCAACGGCAGGATCGGTAGCACGACGTTGCAGCCGAGGTCGGAAAAGAGATGCCGCGCGTGGAACGATTGCAGGTCGACGTCACGCCCCATA